>DASVCG010000456.1:0-5827 GCA_036381755.1 Phycisphaeraceae bacterium
TCCAGCTCCACAGCGTCAGCATCGCCCACCTCCACCCGCTGCTGCTCCACACGCTCGCCGCGGTAAGGCGTCAGCGTCGCCTCCAGCGCCAGCGGGGTTGATTCACTCTGCGACGTCTGCGGGCGATCCACCTCCACCGTCAGCCGCAGCGGCTGATCCGGGGCGAACAGGTAGGCCGGCTCAGCACTGGTGATTTGCATCGAAACCGCCTCAGGCGCAACAGGCTCCGCCCCGGCTGCGCCCGTCGCGCCGGCCCATCCCAGCCCAGCGCTCAGCAACAGCGCCCGTCCAACCCGGTCCATCAACCATGAATCGCGCATCAGCATGATCCTTCTCTAATCATCCGCCCGCCCCGCCGAGCCAGCAGCATCACGGACGCGGCGCTCAAAAGCATCAGCGAGCCGGGCTCGGGATTGAGGCTGGCGGTCAGCGAGATCAGCACCGGCTCGTCCACCAGCCGCTGAAAGTCCAGCCGCACCTGATCGCCCTGCACCAGCACGCCGGGAGTGAACACCTGCGGCGGGCTGTTGGAAAACGTCTGCATCGCCTCAGCCACCCAGTCCAGGTCCGCCAGGTCGGAGGGCAGGAAAAACCGGATGCCCCCCAGCGTGAACTGGCCCTCCGGCTCGAAGATGACCATCAGGCGGACCTCGTCGGGGTCGGACTCGTTGAGGAAAATCCACATGTCCGCCTCGAAGTGCTGGTCCTGCGTCTCCATCGACAACTGGCCCTCACCGGCATACTCCGCGAGCGTGCGCACCGCGATTTCAGCGGGCTCGTCGTTGTCGTCGGGATCGTTCGGGTCGTCGGCGCTGTCCGCGCCCCACCAGATCAGCCGCGACTGGTCCGCGTTCAGACCCTTGCCCGCCACCCAGTCGATGTACCGCGCCGCCTGCTTGATCAGCTCCCTCGGCCCGCCGTGGCCCAGCTCCTCCGTGATCCAGATGCCCTCCACGTTGGCCTTGGTGGGGTTGGCCATGAACTCGTCGTAATACTGATCGAGCATCGTCTGGCCGTTGTCGATGTTGCCGCCCCCGAAGGGATATTGGATCGAGAAGATGTCCACGTGCTCGCGGACGGTTTGATTCTCCATGCCGGACCAGGCGGTGTCGATGACGGCGTGCGTGGCCGGGTCGGTGTAGGAGCCGGTGATCGTGTAGTCCATCAAATCGCGCACCCAATCGAAGGTGGCCTGCTCATAGGCGTTGGCGACGCTGGGGCCGACGACCTTGATCGCCTCCTTGTTGCCGTTGTAGACGTCGCGCGACGCCTGGTAGAGGCCCTTGACGGCCTCCACGAAGAAGCCCTCAACATAGGGCTGGATCTTGTCGGGATCGTTGAAGCCGACCGCGCCGGGCCAGGGGTTCCACTGGCCGGTGCCGTTGATCTCGTTGCCCAGTTGGATGTAGACGTGGTCGCGGTTGTAGCCCGGGTCGCGGAACTCGTACATCAGCCGGTAGGTCCAGTAGGCCTCGTCGCGGTCGAGGGGGTAGGCCGGCATGCGGTCGAACATGTTGAAGACGCCGGTCTTCTGGCGGTCCTGGAGAGCGGTGAGGATGAAATCCATCTTGTAGCCGCTGGCGTTGTACATGTCGACGAGGTCGAGCTTGATCGTCCCGCCGGTGTCCGGGTCGTCCAGGACGCGCGGGCGGTCCACGCCCTGGCGCTCCAGGCGCGGCCGAAACCGCCAGCCAAAATCATTGGGCGCGCGGATCGTCTGCCAGGGGTCGCTGGCCGCCATCGAGCGGTGCATGCCGAAGTATTCCTGCCACTGACTGTCCAGCGTGGTCATCGCGGCGCGGTCGACGGTCACCTGGTAATCATGCGCCGCCTGGGCGGGCGGCCCGCCGATCCCGATCACCACAACAACAACCAGCGATGCGATTGCGATACGGCCAGGTCCGATGTTCCACATTGAGGACATGATCGACCCCTTTCTCAGGTCCAAAGGTGAAATGGAACCAGCCACGGTGCGCAGGAGGGCAGGTCAGGGCATCTCGTATTTCACGGTGCCGCTGGGGTTGGTCGAGAGGCGCACGTCGCTGCGCTTGTGGAACGCGACGTGAAAATCGACGAAGAGAAAGTTGGCGCCCTGGCCGTCGTCGTAGCCGGCGGATTCGGTGCCCTGGTGATAATCCTTGATCTCGCTGCCGTCGGTGCCGAGGGTGCGCGCCTCGTAGCGCACGTTGTTGTATTTGATCCAGTCGTCAGCGGCCAGGAGGGTGCTGCTGGCCTGAATGATCTGGGCGACGCGGTAGGTCTGCACATTGCTGAGGTCGCTGTCGCCGTCGATGCCGACCTGCCGCGTCCAGCCGTAGCTGCAACGGGCGATGTTCAAGGGCTGCTCGTTCTTGGAGCTGATGGGATTGTCGTAGGGATCGCTGGGGCACTTGTAATAAGGGGTGGTTTCGGCGTTGGTGGCGGCGGACGCCTTGCCGTAGCTGCCCAGGTTGAAGTAGGGCTGGATCAGCCGCGCCCAGCGGTAAGTGGACGAAACGGCTGTGTCCACCGCCGGGGGCAGGTGGCCGTCGTAGTCGTCGCAGTAGAGGCTGGTCGCCAGGCCGATCTGCCTCAGGTTGCTGGCGCAGTTGACCCGCCTGCCGGCCTCCTGCGCCATCTTCAGCGCCGGCAGCAGGATGGAGATCAGCAACGCAATAATCGAAATCACCACCAACAGCTCGATTAACGTAAAAGCGCGTTGAGCACGCATGTCGCACCTCGTTGAAAGGGCCGATCAGCTCGGCCGCGGTTGAGCCGGAACAACAAGCCGGACGGCTCGCCGTTAAGCGGGCCGCCGGGGAAATAGCGAATGTCATCGGCGTCGATGCATCAGCAGCGTCAGCGCGCCCGCCGCCGAGAGCCCCACCGTCGCCGGCTCGGGGATGGCGCTGGTGACCTTGAGGAAGCCGTCCGCGTCATTGCTGATGCGGATCGCGTCGATCGTCGATCCCGCACCAGCGAACGAGAGCCGGATGCCGCTCATGTCCAGCAGAACCGTTTCCCCCTCGACCGTCGTCTGACCAAACACATGCTGGCCGCTGCCGGAGAAAACCGCAGCGCCCAGGCCCGCCTCGCCGCCGGACAGGTCCGGATCAAACCAGTACTCGATGGTGTCGTTATCGCCGTCGACGTTCACCTGGATTTTGGCCAGCATCAGGTGGGTCTGGTTAGTTGCGACCGCGGCGCCCGTCTGGCTGGCGCCGTTGTAGCGGAAAGCCACCTGGCCGGTGCGGATGGCGATGTAGTTATTAGCCGACGAGCCGCCCAGCCACAGCAGCACCTCGCCGTTGGCCTCCGAGATTCGCACCAGGGCGCTGACCCAGATGGTGCCGCCGAGCCCTGGAAACTCGCCGACGCCCCGGCGGACGATGGAGCCGGCAGTGCCGCCGCCGTAGACCGCGGCGCCGTCGTCGGGGCCCGACTCGTTGCCCGCGTTGCTGTAGCCCGCCGCCGTGTAGGTGAGCTGCGTGCCGGGCACGTAATCGGGATTGGTGTTGTCGATCCACCCGGTGCTCCAGCCATCGCCAGCAGCGCCCAGGCCGCTCAAATCAACCGTGCTCTCGCCGTAGCCGTTGAAATACTCGGTGATCGTTTCCGCCCAGGCCGCGCTGGCCAGGCCCAGGCTCGCCGCGGCCGTGGCCGCCATCAGAATCCGACTTGCTTTTGGACGCCTCATCGATCTTCTCCTTTCCCTTTCTTAAGAGGTGATTCCCAAGATCAACCGCCGATCGCCCGGCGTAGCCGCCGCGTCAATCGCAGTGCGCAAGCTGATGAGCCAGCAGCGCCTGCGCCGTCAGGATGCGCAGCCCGTGCAGGGCCGCGTTGCGACCATCGTCGATGACGTACACCTGGATGCCCGCTTCCGTGAGCCTGCGGACAAGCCAGTCCTTCTCGCCCTGCCACTCCAGCCCCAGCGCATCGACGTCGACGCGGTGGAGCAGCCCGACGAACGCATCCGCCAGGATGCGGACATCCACCGGCTCGCCGGATTCGAGCAGGTCAGCCAAACAGCCGCGTCGGCCGCAGTAGCACACGCGCCCGCTGTCGCTGACCGATTCATGCAGGAAGGAACTGGTCGAGCCGTGCCGGCCCAGCCAGACCTCGCCCTGGCGCATGGACGCGATGTGGAACGATCCGCCGAGGAACTCGACGTAAGCGATGCGGCCGTCCCGGCGCTGCGCAGCCGAGAGACCGACCATCTTGCTCATCACCTGCGTCCAGACGTTCAGGGCGGGGATGCCCTCGAAGGCCGGCAGCATCAGCCGCGGTTGACAGGGCTGCCACTGGGGCACGCCGTCGACGCCGAACACCATGCTGTCCTCGGTGGCGACGGTGCCGCAGACGCTCATGCCGGCAAAATCGATCCCGCGGCCTTGATCAGCCGCCCACTGCTTGGCCTGCTGGGCTGCGCGGGAAACCGCCGCCAGAACCTCCCGCTGCGTGGCCTCCTCCACCGGCACGAGAAAATCCGCCAGCGGCTGGGCGTCCAGGCCCAGCACCTGCGCCTGGATCTGGCGGCTGTGCACGTGAATCGCCAGCAGCGTGCCTTGATCGCCGTTGACGCGAAGCTGGTCCACCGACCGCTTCACGTCCGGCACGCGGATCGGCGTGGAGGTCAAAAAGCCGTGCCGCAGCAGCCAGCGGGTGTGATGGGTCACCGACGCGGCGCACAGGCCGGTGTCGCGGCTCAATTCCGAACGGGTCGCCCTTCGCCTGAGCAGAACCTTCCGGGCTAAGGCCTCGCGGGCAACCACGTTGGCCAGCTTGTCCACAGCAACCTTCATGCGGAGAGGCCGTTGAAAAATAATGTCATCAAAATAAATTTAACGTAGTAAAATTAAAATTGCAACCCCTTTAATGCGCCGATGAGGTTGTATCCCCCTGGAAAGGATCGCCCAGATCCCGGCGTAGGTTCGCCGGGGCAAAAACGTTTAACTCATTAATGGCAAACGCTTACCGCCAATAGGTCAAAGCCCGTCGGGGCGGGGCCTGGCGGTCATGCAGGGAAGGTTGCGATGATCTACTCCCGGCTTGCGGAGATCTGGTACGGGGGGGACTACAGCCCGGATCAGTGGCCCGACCAGGACTGGCCGCGCGACCTGGAGCTTTTCCGCCAGGCGCGGATCAACGTCGTAACGCTGCCGGTGTTCAGTTGGGCCAATCTCCAGACCGACGAATCGACCTACGACTTTGACTGGCTCGACCGCGTGCTGGACCTCTTGGGTCAGCACCGCTTGCGCGCGTGCCTGGCCACGCCCACCGCCGCGGTGCCGCCCTGGATGGCCCATCAGCACCCCCAGGTGCTGCGGGTGGACTTTCACGGGCGTCCGCTCCGCTTCGGCTTCCGCCGCAACTTCTGCCCCAACAGCCCGGTGTACCGCGAACAGGCCGCCCGCCTGGCCGACCGCATGGCCCAGCGGTACCACGATCACCCCGCGCTGGCGGCCTGGCACGTCAATAACGAGTACGGCCAGTACTGCTACTGCGACCGCTGCGCCGCAGCGTTTCAGCAGTGGCTCGCCCAGCGGTATCAGACCCTCGACGAGCTCAACCACCGCTGGACCACCGCCTTCTGGAGCCACCGCTTCACCGCCTGGGAGCAGATCCCCCCGCCCAACGTCCTCTCCGAGCACTTCCACCCCACCCGGCCCGACATCAGCGCCGCTCCAGCGATCTCCCTGGACTACCACCGCTTCATGTCCGACAGCCTCCTGGCGTGCTTCCGCCTCGAACGCGACGCCATCCGCTCGCGCAGCGACGCGCCCATCACCACCAACCTCATGGGCACCTACAAGCCGCTCAACTACCGGCAATGGGCCCGCGAGAT
>DASVCG010000457.1:0-3002 GCA_036381755.1 Phycisphaeraceae bacterium
GGGCGGAGCCGAAAGCAAAATCCAGGCCTTGCGCGACGCCGGCTGCCACATCGCCGACAGCCCCGCTGACCTCGGCGCAACCATGGCCCGCGCGCTGGGCATCGCTTAAGCGCCGGCCTGGCAAAGCCGCACACGCACAAATTCAGGTCGGGCGATCCGGCGACACGTGATCGGTGCTGGGCGCTGAGGGGTACGCCTGCGCCTCCATCACCCATCATCCGTCGCTGCCCCCCTATCCGCCGCTTCGCATTCACTCATCCCCCTTTGCCTGTCGCCGCCTGTTGCTGTTCCTGCCACGCTCGGATGCGTCGATGAATGCGCTCATCGCGGTAGGGGTATTCATCAAACATCACCGGCCCGCCTGTGAAGCGAGGGTCGCCGGTCTGTCGGAGATAGCCGATGAGCTGCTCGCGCAGTTGCTGCGCCGTCTCGCGGTACGCGGGATCATCAGCGAGGTTGTGAATCTGATCCGGGTCGGCCTGGACGTCGTACAGCTCCTGGGCCGGCCGCTTGGCAAAGCACAGCTCATAAAATCGGCGGTACTGCGGATCGTCGCGGTGCTCGATGATGAAGCTTTTGGTCGGCCCGTCGTCGGTGTCGGGATGTCGGCCGATGGGGTGCGTGGCGTTTTCGGGGACGCCATGGGGCCAGCGGTCGGGCTCGAGGTTCATGATGTAAAGGTAACGATCGGTGCGGATGGCCCGCGAGGGATACCCCACCAGCGACGGCATTTCCTGCGCCGCGGCGTGCCGCTCCCGGCCGGTGACGACGTACGCCCGCACCTGCTCCGCCACCATCGCCTGATCGTTCCTCAGCAGCGGCAGCAGAGACTGGCCGGTCATCTCATCGGGCACATCCACGCCGGCAGCTTCAAGGAAGGTGGGCGCCAAATCCGTCAGCGAAACAAACTCGCGCACGCGCCGACCCGGCGCATCCACCTGGCTGCCCCAGTAGATCGCCAGCGGCACGCGGGCTCCCCAGTCGTACAGCGCCCCCTTGCACCGCGGGAATGGCGCGCCGTTGTCGCCGGTCATCACGATGATCGTGTTCTCAAGCTCGCCGGTATCCCTCAGCAGCTCGATGGCCCGGCCCACGTCCCGATCCCACCGCTCGACCTCAAAGTAATAATCGCCCAGGTCGTCACGGGTCGCCTCGACGTCGGGCCAAAACGCGGGCACCTGTTCGCTGGTCGCCTGGATGCGGTGGGCTTCGTCGCGGTTTCGGCTGTAAGGGCGGTGCGGATCGGACGTGCCGAACCAGAAGCAGAAGGGTTTGTCCTTGGACCGCTGCTTCATGAATGCTTCAAAGCTCATGCCCGGCCCCATGGGGTGCGACTGGTAGCCGCCGGCCTCATAGACGCCCGGGCCCCACACTTTCCGCCAGTGGCCGATCTCGTAGCCCGCGTCCTGAAGGATCCGCATGAAGTTGGGATAGGAGACATCGAGCGTCGATCGCAGATTGGCGCCTTCGCCCAGGCGGTAGAACTGCTGGCCGGTGAGGAGCGCGTTGCGGCTGGGCGTGCAGGAGGGGGAAGAGACAAACGCACGTTCAAAGAGCACGCCCTTGCTGGCCAGCCAGTCGAAGGTGGAGGTCTGGACGACGCGATCGCCATACGCCCCCGCGTGCGGCCAACCCCAGTCATCCGCGACACACAGCAGGATGTTGGGCCGGCTGGACGCGGAAGCCTTCGGCACAAACAAGAGCAGGACGACCAGGAGACACCCAATCCGAATACGCCACATGCGTGTGCCCCATCCGCACCCTCATCATCGTGACATGCGCCTGACACACAAGCGCCTTTTTGCGAAAGAATGAGCCGGTTCGCGCAGAACTGAGGTCGGCTGCTCACGCGTGCCCGCCCTTGCGCTTCATCTGGTCTGCCGTGGGTCAGGCCTGGGATTAGATGAATGGATGATTGAAGAAACCGCCTGCTGTCTCAGGGTCTGCCGCGGATACCCACGACAGCGATGCCGGCACGGTCCGCGGCTTCGAGCACGCTGGGCCGCTGGGCCAGGATGACGCGCCCCGCGGCCAACACCAGGCATGACCCGCCCGCCCGGCGGAGGTTCTCGATCGTCGCCAGGCCCACCGTCGGCACGTCAAAGCGCAGGTCCTTGTCCTCGCGGGCGCCTTTGACCAGGATCCACCCGCCCTGGCGGCAAAGCTGGCCGGCACGCTGGATCATCTCGTCGGTGCCTTCCATCGCCTCCACCGCGATCACGTCGCGGTCCTTGACCGCGATGGCCTGGCCGATGTCCAGGTCGTTCATGCGCATCAGGATCGGCCAGGCGAAATGGATGTCCTCCCACTGGCGCGGCGTGGGCTGGCAGCGGGTCATAACGCCTTCGACCGCCAGGTGCTCCGGGATGTAGCGCGTCGTGTCGATCAACTCAATGCCGTTGCGGGCCAGCTCATCCGCCACCGCGGCCAGTAACGCCTGCGACCGCCGATCGTGACGCAGCACACGATACCACAACCGGGCTGCGCGCCAGTCGGGCATCTGCCGAATCACCCGTAAGGGCTGATACATCTTAGCTTTGCGCACCCGGCCGATCAGCACCGCCTGCCGGGCGCCCCAGCGCCTCAGCAGCCGAACCCACCGCCCGATGCGGATGATGCCCGCCTCGGCGAAATAGTCGCAATGGGCCGGCAATTCCGGGACGTACTGATCGCTCAGGCCCACGCACGCCACGGGGTGACCCGCAGCACGGATGCCCTGTGCCTCCAGAATGGGCAACTGCCCTTCGCCCGCGATCAGCCCCACCGGCTCAGCCATAGTTCGATGATAGCCTCCGCCCCCGAGGCGCAAAAGCCAGGAGCGTGGACAAGACACGAAGGTAGAGGGTAGAGGGCAGGTGGCCGAGGGTAGATGACAAGGTGATCGGAAGCCCCCTCACCCTACCCTATTCCGGGGGCCGGGGGCCGGGGGCTCCCCCCGAGGGGGGGAGAAGGCTTTGTTGACGTACCTCTGCTTTTGTATTTTATCTTTTCCTGCCCTCTGC
>DASVCG010000458.1:0-5201 GCA_036381755.1 Phycisphaeraceae bacterium
TCCCTTGGCGCCATGGAGACGCTGCGGGCAGCGGGCAGTTGGCACGCGCGGGCGTTGTCACTGATCTGCGGGTTGCGTAAGTCGGTCGTGCTCATGATGGATTTCCTCAAGATTTTCCAAAAAAGCAGGATGAATAAATCAATCGCCGGTGGTTGAGCCACCCCCACCGGTCTGCACGCACGTCAACGCTGTCGGCACCACCCCCCGGCAACAGGCCGAATCACCAAGGCTTGAAGCCCCCGGAAGAACCAGAATTGGAAGATCAAGCTCCTCCGCAGGCGCCGATCCTCCGACACCGCCATTGAGCTATGTGGGCTTGGATGGAAGGGTGGTCCCGTTGCCTTCGTTCATCCGGCGAACGTCACCGGTCAGGCAAGCCGTCCACGCGACATGGCACCCCCCTTGCTCCAATGTCCGCGCCCCCTGCCCCAATCCATAACGACAAGCCGTGAGTCCCGCAGATTCAACGCGGGCCAACCTGTAACAGATGTACAAGACAGCCTAGCCCATTGACATCGGGAATTCCCTTATTGTGCCATCAGGGGTGATGCTGCGCCGCAGCGCTCGCATCGAGCCGGGCGAGCCACCTACCGCCCACCCGCCTGCCTGCGGCGCATCAGCTCCTCCAGCGCCTGGGCGGGGTCCGCGGGCAAATCGTTGTGCAGCGGAGCCGGTGAACGGGCCGCAGCACGCGTCGCCTCGACATCGCGACGAGCCCGCCCAGCGTCGCCCAACGCCCACCACCGCCTGGCCCGCAGCAGCAGCCACACGACCGCCAGCATCACCACGCCCGCCAGGACCGCCCCCGTCGGCGTCACACCCGCATCGCTGCGCCGCGAAGGCTCCACCTGCGCCGACCGCGCCACAAAAGTGAGGAACGCCGTGGGCCGGCCTTCCAGGTCGCGGTCCCCCCACACCTTGTAGAACCGCGCCGCGATCCGCACGCGCTGGCCCAGGCGCGGCGAGGGCAGCGAATCGTCCGGATCGATCAGCAACACCACCGCCACCTGCTCCGGCTCGCGCCGCACCCGCACCACCCATTCCGTCAGCGCCGCGCCCCACGGCCCGCGCCGGCTCAGCCAGAACCGCCTGCTACGGCCGGCGAACTCGCCCTCAACCTCGAAAACCTCGCCCCGGTGCGCCGCAGGCTCAGCCAAAAGCGCGTCATAGTTCGGCAGGGCCGCCTGCGACCCATCGCCCGCCCCCCACGTCATCACGTTCTGCAAGAGCGCATAGAGCGCCCCTTCATCGGGATGAACGCCGTCCTGGGCACTGGCCAATTGCTGTTGCTGCGCGTCGGTGAGCGGGGGTATTGCGGCTGCTGCGCCCAGGCCCAGGCTCGCCGCCAGCGCCCATGCTGTCAGCCACGTCCCCATGCCCGCCATTGTACGCCGCCCCTCCGCCACCCGACCGTCCAGCCCAGCACTGCCAAGCAATGCCACGCGATGCCTGGAGCCGATCTTTCCCCGCGGTTTCGGCTATGATTTGCTCTTTCCCCAGCGGGGCTTGGCCGCTGGGGCACCGATAGAGGCGAGCCCGACATGAACCCGACATCCCCTGCCGCACCGCGAACCGCCCCTGGGACGGAAGACCTGCCCGCGGGCGTGCGTGGCGAGCTGATCCCGATCCTGGATTTTGGCTCGCAGTACGTTCAGCTCATCGCCCGCCGCGTGCGCGAAGCGGGCGTCTACAGCCTGCTGGTGGCCCCCGACATCTCCATCGAGCAGCTTCAGCAGCTTCAGCCCAAGGGGATCATCCTCTCGGGCGGGCCGGCCAGCGTCTACGAAGCCGGCGCGCCCACCTGCGACAAGCGCCTCTTCGAGCTGGGCGTGCCCGTGCTGGGCATCTGCTACGGCATGCAGGTCGGCTGCCAACTCCTGGGCGCCCAGGTCCAGAACGCCCAGGCCCGCGAGTACGGCCGCGCGCAGTTGAGCATCCTGGACAAGCAGGACCTTTTCCAGGGCCTGCCCGATCACACCACGGTCTGGATGAGCCACGGCGATCAGGTCGTAAACCTCCCGCCCGATTTCAAACCCCTGGCCACCACCCCCACCTGCCCCTACGCCGCGGTTCGGCACAAGCACCGGCCGTTCTGGGGCGTGCAGTTCCACCCGGAGGTCACCCACACGCCCCACGGGGCCGACATCCTGGCCAACTTCCTCTTCAATATCTGCCGATGCGCCGGCACGTGGCGCATGGCGGATTTCCTGGAGAGCCAGACGCAGCGCCTGCGCCAGCGGATCGGCAATCAGCGGGTGATCTGCGGCCTCTCGGGCGGGGTGGATTCCGCCGTCGTCGCCGCCATGCTCGCCCGCGCCGTGGACAAGCAGCTTACCTGCATCTTCGTGGACAACGGCCTGCTGCGCAAGGGTGAGCGCCAGCTCGTCGAGCAGACCTTCCGCGGGCACTTCGACATCGACCTGCGCGTCGTCGATGCCGCGGATCAATTCCTGACCGACCTGGCGGGCGTGGCAGACCCGCAGGAGAAACGCCGCCGCATCGGCCACCGCTTCATCGACGTGTTCAAGCAGGCGTCAAGCGACATCCCCGACGCGCGCTTCCTCGCCCAGGGCACGCTTTACCCCGACGTGATCGAGTCGGGCCACGGCCACAGCGGCGCCGCGGCCAACATCAAGCTGCACCACAACGTCGGCGGGCTGCCAGCAGAGCTGGGCTTCGATTTGATCGAGCCGCTTCGCAACCTCTTTAAAGACGAGGTCCGCAAGCTGGGCCAGGTGCTGGGCCTGCCCGATGCGATCGTCTGGCGTCACCCCTTCCCGGGCCCCGGCCTGGCGGTGCGCGTGCTGGGGCCGGTGTCGCGCGACAAGCTCGACCTGCTGCGCGAGGCCGACGAGATCCTGCTGGAGGAGATCATCGCCCACAACCTCTACCGCCGCACCGCCCAGGTCTTCGCCGTGCTGCTGCCGGTGAAGGCCGTGGGCGTGATGGGCGACGGGCGCACGTACGACCACGTCGTGGCCATCCGCGCGGTGGAGAGCCAGGACTTCATGACCGCTGACTGGGCCCGCATCCCCTACGACGTGCTGGCCCGCATCAGCAACCGCATCATCAACGAGGTGCGCGGCATCAACCGCGTGGTGTACGACATCTCCAGCAAGCCGCCCGCCACCATCGAGTGGGAATAAAGCCGGGCCGCTTCATCGCCCGCGCCCGGCACGCATCAAGATGCCGCGTGCCAAAAGCCGGCGTATCAAAAAAGCCGGCGCAAGCGCATTAAAAAAGCCGACCCGCGGCTGGTACGGGTCGGCTCTCTCTGCCTTCCAGGGATATCGGTGAGAAGGGAATGATCCCGCGTCCCTGGAGCACGGGATCAGAAGTTGAAGCCGATGCCCAGCGAATAGACGAACCGTCCGTCGTCGGTGAAGGATTCCTCGGTGAGCCACTGGTACTCGAGCTGGCCGAAGACGAAGGTCTTGGGCTTGACGTAGTACTTGAGGCCGCCTTCCAGCGAGGCGATGAAGTCGTCGTCGACGCCGCTGTTGTCGTTGCCGTACACCCCGCCGATGTTGGCGCCCACGAACGGCCGGAAGCGGTCGAAGTCGAACACGTAGTCCGCGCCGATGCGGGTCGAGCCGCTGGTGCTGGAGCCGGCGATGTCGATGTCCTGCCGCACGTTGATCTGGAGCACTTCGAAGACGTAGTAGCCGATGCTGGCGTTGACGCCAAAGGTGCCGTTGTTGAAGTTGTGGTCCGCCGAGCCGGTGCCGCTGAGCGTGAACTCCCAGTCGCCCTGGGCCGGGCCGTAAATGTCCTGGTTCTCCAGGTCGCCCTCAACCTCCTGCGACCAGGCCAGTGGGGCCGTCAGGCCGATCACGATCAGCACCGCGAGGATCTTTTGCCGCATCCGTCACTCTCCTTTTGAGATGGAAACTTCCCTCTCCGTGTCCTCCCCAGGCCGGGCCCTCACCCAGCCGCTGGTCCGCCCGCCCCTGAGCGGGTGTTCTGACCGTAACCGGAGGGGAACAGAGAAAACAGCCGGGAAGCATCGGGTTCTGGCCTCAGGTTTCTTCCTAACCGGCCTGCGTGTCGCCCTTACCCTTGGGTCATCCCGCTGCTTGCTCCGACAGCGGATCGGCCTACACTTTGAGCCGTGTCGGACGACGTGATCAGAACCCAGGTCGCCCTCATCGGCGCAGGCCCCATCGGCCTGGAGCTGGCTGTTGCGCTCAAGCACATGGGCGTCGATTACCTCCACTTCGACGCCGGCCAGGTCGGCCAGACGGTGAGCTGGTACCCCCACCAAACGCGGTTCTTCTCCAGCCCCGAGCGGATCGCCATCGCCGGCGTGCCGCTGGTGACCGTGGATCAATCCAAAGCCACGCGCGAGGAGTACCTGGCCTATTTGCGGGGGATCGTCGAGCAGTTCGACCTGCAAATCCGCACCTACGAACGGGTGGAGCGGCTCGAGCGGCACGACGGGGGATTTCTGCTGCATACCCGCAGGCATGGTCAGGGCCACACCTACGCGGCGAAGCAGGTGGTTCTGGCGATCGGCGACATGCACCGCCCCCGCCGGCTGAACATCCCCGGCGAGGACCTGGAGCACGTGAGCCACTACTTCGACGAGCCGCACCGCTATTTCCGCCAGCGGCTGCTGATCGTGGGCGGGCGCAACTCCGCCGCGGAGGCCGCCCTGCGCTGCCACCGTGCCGGGGCGCAGGTCGCCCTGAGCTACCGCCGACCCGCTTTCGACAATAAATCCATCAAATACTGGATCCTGCCCGAGCTGGAGTCGCTGATCCGCCACAAGCACATCGGGTTCTTCCCCTGCACCGTCCCCCAGCGGATCACGCCCACCCACGTGACGCTGGGGCCCAGCGACCAGGAAGGCTGCCCAGCGTCAGCGGACCCGGTGGACGTGCCCGCGGACTTCGTCCTGCTGCTGACCGGCTATGTGATGGACAGCTCGCTGCTGGAGCAGGTCGGCGTGGAGCTGGTGGGCGAAAACCGTCAGCCCAAGCTGGACCCGCAAACCATGCAGACCAACGTGCCGGGGCTGTTCGTCGCCGGCACCGCTGCGGGGGGCACGCAGGTCCGCTTCCGCCTGTTCATCGAGAACTGCCACCCCCACGTGACGCGGATCATCAAAGCGATCACCGGCCACACGCCCCCCACCCACCTGGTCAACCAGACCGCCACCCGGTTCGAGCTGCCCGAAGCGTGACGGCAGGGGGCAGGGG
>DASVCG010000459.1:0-3511 GCA_036381755.1 Phycisphaeraceae bacterium
CCCTCTGCCCCCCTGCCTGCCCCGGTCAGGCGGGGCCGCGGCTCTTGCCCGCAAAGCCCCACAGCGGCGTGGTGCGGAACAGCACGACGCCCACCGGCATCGCCCACACCGCGGTGTAAAGCAGCGAGAGGAACCGCTGCACCAACTGGTCCGCGGCGCTCCAGCCCGGCACCGGCTCGCCCAGCGGCCAGGGCACGCCCCGCACGGTCAACAGCGCCACGATCACCAGGTGCACGAACACCCCCGCCACCAGCACCAGCGCCGTGAGGGTGATCACCGACTGGCGAAACACCAGCGTGCGCAATTGAAGCACCGCGTACGCCCCGGCCAGATAGCCCAGCGCCGCCGGCCCCACCAGCGACAGGCCATGCGCGTTGCCCGGCGCCAGGTCCACCAGCAACCCCAGCACCAAGAGCGCCCAGGGCACCACCGCTGAGGGCGCCATCAGCCCCACGTACACCGCCAGGATCAGCAGGAACTGCGGCGACACATCGCCCACCGACACCAGCGAGCGCAGCCCCACCTGCGCCGCCAGCAACGCGTACGCGAAAATGGAAAAAACCAGCCAGCGCATCGTGCCTCACGCGTTGTTCAGGCCTCGCGCGGGCCCCGGAGCCTCGCCCAGCCTTGATCGAACCGGCCCGCTTGTGCTGCGCCGCTGCGGCTTAGGAAGCCGGCACCAGCACCGTCACCCGCGCCAGCCGCGCCAGCTCGTGGGTGGTCCGGATGACCACCCGCCGCATCGACAGCGGGTCGCGCGGGTCGGGCTCCACCTCGCTCACCAGCCCCACCAGGAATCCCTGCGCCTCCCGCGGCCAATAGTCGTCCGCCAGCCGCGCCACGTCGCCGACCTGCACCCCCTGATTCGCCTGCACCTCGGCGATGAAGGCCTGGGCCTCCGGGTCCCACCGGATCCACGCTTCGATCTGGCGCGGCGAGGCGTCCGGCGGGGCCGGGCCCACGCGCACCGCCAATTCCACCGATTCGGATGTAATCAGCTTCACCCCCGCGCTGCGCGGCCCGGCGTCCACCACCTGCCCCACCAGGCTCAGCCCCGCCTCGCCCGCGTGCACCACCGCCATCCCCTCCTGCACGCCCTGGTCGGCCCCCTGGTTGATCGTGAGCACCGGCACGCGCAGGTTCGCAGGCGGCGCCAAAACCCTGGCGCTGACCAGCGTCACCCCTTGCAGCCCCGACTGCCCGCGGATCCGGCTCAGTTGCTCGATCACTTCCGCGGCCCGGTCCATCTCGTACTCATACCGGGCGATCAACTGGTTGGCGCGGTGAAGCTCGTCCTGAAGCTGCTGGTAGGCTTCGATCAGGTCCTCGGTGGACATGCGATGGGGGTCGGGCGTCATCCGCAGCCGCTGCGGGCTGCGCAGCGCCGCTGCCACGGAGGTGAACTGCCCCGTCACCGGCCCCAGGAGGGCCTCGACGATCCACCGCGGGCGGGAGGCCACCCCTTGGGCTACAGATCCCGGCAGCAGGCTCGCCACCAACAGCAGCAGCACCACCGCTGCCAGCCACCGACCGGGAGTGAGGAAAGACCGCTTCATCGTCCGGGACTTGGGGTGGAGGGCGGGAGGGTTGCCCCGCCCGGCCTGGCGTGAGGGATCAGCCGTGGGCCTGTCGGTGTTTTCAAATCCCCGATCTCCCCGCCTGATGCCTCACAGCTCATGCAGCCCGTTGTCCATTATGTGCTTCCACTCCTCCAGGTGTTCCAGGTAGATGGCGGTGCCGCGGGCGACGCAGGTGAGCGGGTCCTCCGCGACGCGGACATCCAGGCCGGTGGCGTTGGAGATCACCTTGTCGATGCCGCGCAGCAGCGCCCCGCCGCCGGCCAGCACGATGCCGTTGTCCACCAGGTCCGCCGCCAATTCCGGCTCGGCGCGCTCCAGCGTGCGCGTCACCGTCTCGATGATGGCGCCAAGCGGCTCCTGGAGCGCCTCGCGGATCTCCTCGCTGGTGATGACCGTCTTGCGCGGCAGGCCGGAGATCATGTCCCGCCCGCGCACCTCCATCGTCCGCTCCTGGCCGTCGGTCGCCGCTGAGCCGATCTCGATCTTGATCCGCTCCGCGGTCTGCTCGCCGATCATCAGGTTGTAGGCCTTCTTCATGTGGTTGATGATGGCCTCGTCCATGTCGTCGCCGGCGACGCGCACGCTCTCGCACTGGGCGATGTCGCTCAGCGACATGATGGCGACTTCCGTGGTCCCCCCGCCGATGTCCACGATCATGCTCGCGGTGGCCTCGACGATGGGCAGGTTGGCCCCGATGCCCGCGGCCATCGGCTCCTCCACCAGGTAGACGTGCCTGGCCCCGGCGCGCTCAGCCGACTCGAGCACCGCGCGCTTCTCCACCGTGGTGATCCCGCTGGGCACCGCGATCACCACCCGCGGCTTGACGAAGGGACGCTTCCCGTTGACCTTGCGGATGAAGTAGCCCAGCATCGCCTCGGTGATCTCGAAGTCGGAGATCACCCCGTCCTTGAGCGGGCGGATGGCGGTGATGCTGCCGGGCGTCTTGCCCAGCATCTCCTTAGCGATCCAGCCCACGGCGTTGCCGTTCTGGAGCACCTGATTGGTGCCCTTCTTGACCGCCACCACGCTGGGCTCGTTGAGCACGATGCCCTCGCCGCGCACACACACGAGGGTGTTGCACGTGCCCAGGTCGATGCCCATATCGACGCTGAACCAGCTTAGAACGTTGTCGAGGAACAAGCGGCCATCCCTAATCGATTCGCCGGCCGGCGTGGAGCCCCGCTCAAGCGTGCGAGCCAAGAGCCTGGCCCCAGCCGCTCCAGCCATGGCGGCCCGGGCGTTTTAACGGCTCGTCGCGACGCTGTCCCAGCCCCCCGCGGGGCGTGAGCGTCGGGGCGGTAAGAGGTCAGCCTCAGGCGCAGGCGTGCGGCCCGCCGTCCGGTGCCCAGATCGTAACCGATTCCGCCGCGTCGTGTAAGCCCGGGCCCCTTTCCGGGCGCGTGCGACGCCGCGGCGGGTCAAGCCGCCAGGGGCCCGACCGCCACAGGCGCCTGCAGCGAGAGGGGGAACACGCTCTGGTAGAGCGAATGGTTTCGGTACATCACGTACACCACGCCGATCAGCAGCGCGATGAAAGCGATGAACATCAGCACCGTGTAGATGTTGCTCGCGGCGCTCCGCCTGGAACCACCCAGTTCAGCCATGCGTCCCATTCTCCTGGAGCGGCCAGCGCTCCGTCACAAGGTCGGTTGTCGGGCCCAGCCGGCGTCCAGCATCCATCCGAGGCCGGGGGCGCCAGTCGCGGCGGCCCGCCCGGCCTGCGCCGACCCGGAACCGCTTAGAAGCTCCCAGCCAGGATGGCGTCGCCGGGCTGGATCTGATCCTTGGCCAGAACGATCCGCCCAGCGGAGGCGTCGGCGTCCACCGCCTCGATGACCAGATTCCCCACGAACTGGTCCCCGCGGTGGACCATGAACTTCATGTTCTCCTGCACGCCGTCGCTTCGGCCGACGTTCACCTGCACCAGCGTC
>DASVCG010000460.1:0-3479 GCA_036381755.1 Phycisphaeraceae bacterium
AGCCTTCATCGAGCAGGCGGATCTGCGCGGGCTTGAAGCGCGTCAGCAGAGCGTCCAGGTCGAACACGCGGGAGTTGAGGCGGTCGAACCGCCTGCCGTCGGAGAGGTTCGTGAGGCTGATCGTCACCTGGCCCTCCTGATCCAGCGCCTCGATGTGCGCCTGCGTGGCGATGCGCGGCCAGGAGCCCGGCGGCAGGCCCTGCACCTCCACCGCTTCAGGGTTGCTCAGCCGGCTCACCAGCACGCTGCGGCCGTCGGCGTCCAGCAGGTCCACGCGCACGGGCTGGCCGGTCGCAGGCTCGACGAGCATGCGCAGGTTCAGCCCCGGCGGCTCGATCAGGTAAAAGTCGGCCACCAGGCCCACCGCAGGCGGCGAAGGCGGCGTAGACTCCAGCGGCAGCAGGCCCAAGAGGTGAAGCACGTCGCGCGGGTTCAACGGCAGCGGCAAAGGCTCAGCACAGGGCTGGCCCGCGAAGCGATGCCGGCCGACGTACGCCACGCCCTCATCTTGCAGGTCGATCAGCCAGTAACGCATCTCATCCGCGCCGGCCCAGATCAGCGGCTTACCCAGCTTGCCCACGGTGAACGCCACGCGGCCCGGGCGCGCGAAGATCAGGTTGCCCTCGCCCTGCTCGAAGCGGCTGCGTCCCTCCTCATCCCGCCAGCGCAACTGCGCCACCGCGCTGGACCATAGCTGATCCAGCGGCGCGACATGGGCGTTGTACCGCTCGACCACCTGCGCGTAGGACACCGGCGCGGGCTGAACCTGCACGGGCGCGGGCAGGCGCTGGGGGATCGGCTGCGGGCCTCGGCAGCCTGTCAGTGCTGTGACGACGATCAGCCCAAGCAGCGCGCCCAGGGTTAAAACGCTGCGCATCACAGCTCCGCTTCGAGGATTTCCCCCAATTGCTGCGTGACCTGCTCGATCCGCGACTCCTCCAGTTGCGGGTCGAGCACCTCGATGGTTTCCTCCTCGTTCCACTTGCCCAGCGGGCCTTTGCTCAGGTCGAGCTTGGGGGTGAACCGCCACCATTCCTGCTGGATGGTCTGCCCGTCGACGACGGCGTCGCGCCGGCTTGTGCCGTCGAAGCGCAGCAGCCGCTTGCGCATGAGGATAAGAGCGATCACGTAGCGGAAAGCCAGGCGCTGCGGCTCCGTCGCGTCCTCCAGCCGGCGCAGCAGGCTCATCAGCACCGCGTCGTCCACGAAGATTTTTTTCTTCTGGTTCGGCTCGGGGACGGTGGACTTCCAGAAGCTAAAGAGCCGTGGCGGCCGGTAGCCCTCTTCCCAGGCTTCCCTGGAGACATCAACGCGCTTGAGGCCCAAGGCGCTTGCCCCGCTGGCGGGCTTGTCCGCTTGCGCGTCAGCGGCCTGGGCCAGCTCCTCCTCGGACAGCTCGACGAGCGCCGCGTAGTAGGTTTCGCCGGGCTCCAGCGTCCTGCCGGTCTTGGCACAGCGGCCCGTCGTGCGGGGGATCTCGTAACCAGGGGCGTTGAACTGGGTCATGCAGCTTGGCTTGCGTTACGCCTCCAGGCCCAGTTGTCGGGCGGCGGCGATGGAGGTTTGATCGACGAGGACCGCCAGGGTCATGGGCCCCACGCCGCCGGGCACGGGCGTGATGAGCGAAGCACGCGGAGCGGCGGATTCGAAGTCCACGTCGCCGATGTTGCCCTGCGGGCCGGGGTTGAAGCCCGCGTCGATCACCACGGCGCCGGGCTTGATCCAGTCGCCCTGGACGAACCGGGGCCTGCCCACCGCGGCGACCACGATGTCGCCCTCGCGGACCACGTCGGGCAGGTCGCGCGTCTTGGAGTGGCAGATGGTCACGGTGGCGTCGCGTGCCAATAGCATGCCTGCCATGGGCTTGCCCAGGATCGCGCTGCGGCCGATGACGACAGCCCGGCTGCCGGCGATGGGCACCTGGTAGGCGTCCAGCAGGTGGATGATCCCCGCGGGCGTGCACGAGCCGAAGCCCGGCAGGCCGAAGAACATCGTCCCGAAGCTGTAGAACGTCACGCCGTCCACGTCCTTGGCTGGCGGGATCGACTCAAACGCGGCGCGCTCGTCGATGTGCCGCGGCGCCGGGTGCTGAAGGAGAATCCCGTGCACCTGCGGGTCGCGGCCCAATTGCTCGATCTGGGCGATCAGCTCCTGCGTGGTGGTCTTTTCAGGCAGGTGCAGGCGGAGGGACCGCATGCCCAGCTTCTCGCACAGCCGACCCTTGCTGGCGACGTACTTGGCGCTGGCGGGGTCGTCACCCACCAGGATCGTGGCCAGGCAGGGCGTGACGCCGGTGGCCTGCTTGATCCGCTCCACCCGCTGGGCCGTTTGCTGGTGCATCTCCTGCGCGACGCGCTTGCCGTCGATAAGCGTGGCGGTGGTCATGCCAAGGATTATAGAAAGACAGGGGAAAGGGGGCAGAGGGCAGGAAAATAGGGGGCAGGCGGTAGACAAGCCACAGAGGCACAGAGGATAAAGGGCTGCCCCCTCACCTGATCATCGCCCCCTCACCCTACCCTCTCCCCCGTAAGCGGGGGAGAGGGCTTAAAAAAGCGATCTTTCTTCCTTCAGGAAGAAAGCGGCCGGACAAGCGATGGCCTACGTGCGGCGCGGCGGCGGGTGAGACGCCTTAGCCCAGCGGGATGGTGAAGCGGCGGGTGGTGTAGCGGTCCAGGGCGTCGCGGTCCAGCTCCACGCCCAGGCCCGGGCCCGTGGGCACAGCGATCGTGCCGTCCTCCACCGTCATCGGGTGGGTGATCAGGTTGTGCTGACGGATCTGCCTGCCCAGGATGTCGCTGGGGCGGGTCATGCTCTTGGTGGCGGCGCAGACGTGCAGGTAGAGCGCCTCCAGGACGCCCAGGTCCACCCCCGAGCCGTGCCAGGTGGGCAGCCCCGCCAGCCAGCACACGTCGCCGGCTTTGCGCACGTCCCAGGGCAGGTCGCTCAGGTTCACAAAATCGCAGGCGTGCTGGCGGATCGTCTCGATCAGCACCGGCGAGTAGCTCAGGTGCAGCGCGACGGGGAACCAGCCCTTGGCCCGCAGCAGGCGGTAAGGCTCCAGGTCGCCCTTGGCGAAGGGGTCCTCCACGCAGCCGATGTTGCCCACCTGCGCCAGCCGATGGAGCATCGGCATCGCCTCGGCGTAGCGGTAGAACCGCTGATTGGGGTCGAAGGTGATCTTGAAATCGGGCCCGCAGGCGTCGCGGACCGCTTCGGCACGCTCGACATTGTCATCCTCCAGCGCGCACTTGCACTTGACCCCACGGTAGCCCGCTGCCTGGGCTGCGCGGCAGACGCGGGCGGAGTCCTCCGGCGTCATCCGGCCCATCCAGTAATCCACCCGCACCCGCTGACGATACGCCCCGCCTAATAGCGCGCAGACCGGCAGCCCCACGCGCTTGCCCAGCAGATCCAGCAGCATCGCGTGCACGCCCAGGTCCGCGTAGTTATTAAAAGATCGCTCGTGCAGCCGATGGGGC
>DASVCG010000461.1:0-4406 GCA_036381755.1 Phycisphaeraceae bacterium
CCAGCTTCTTGTGGTCGGCCACGCGGTAGAACTTGTCGAACAGGTAGGGCAGGTCCTGCGCCGGCACGCCCGGGCCGTTATCGGCCACGGCGACGCGGACCAGCCGGCCCGACTCGTCCACCTGCATCGAAACCTCCACCTGCCCGCCTTCGGGCGTGTACTTGACCGCGTTGCCCACCAGGTTCAGCACCGCCTGGTGGATCATGTCCCGGTCGGCCAGGACGGTGCAGGGGCGCGGGGGCAATTGGAGCGTCAGGCTGATGTGCTTGGCGCGGGCCTGGGGCTGCATCACCTCCACCGCCTCGCCTAGAAGCTGGCCCAAGGGCAGCGGCTCGGGCTGCACCTTGACCACGCCCGACTCGATCCGGTTGATGTTGAGGATGTTGTCGATGAGCCGCCAGAGGCGGTTGGTTTCGCTCTGGATGATGTTGTAGAACTCGGCGCGGGTCTGCTCGTCGCGCGCCTCGCCGTCGATGAGCATCTCCATGCAGGCCTTGATGCTCGACAGCGGCGTGCGCAGCTCGTGCGAGACGCTGGAGACGAAATCGCTTTTCATGTCGGCGATCTGCTTCTGGCGGGTGACGTCGCGGAGGATGGTCACCACGCCGGCCGCGGGCGGGCACGTCGGGCAGGTCGGGCCGCCCGGGCCGTGGGACTCGCCCGCGACGCACGCCAGCGTCACGTCGTAGACCGCCGCCTGCCCGTTGTTCCCCAGACGGTGCTCCACGTGGCGGCGCAGCGGCGAGCAGCCGCCCTCGCGCGTGTCCTTGATGAGCTTGACCAGCGTCGGGTCGCGCACGACCTGGTCCACCGGCCGACGAAGCGCGCTCGTCAGATCGAAGCGCAGCACCTGCGCCGCGGCTTCATTGGCCAGCGCCACCTCGTTGAAGGCGTCGGTGACCAGCACCGCATCGGACATGGCGTTGAGGATCGCCTTGAGGTGACGCCGCTGCGACTCCGCGACGCGCAGTTGCACCTCCAGCTCGCGCTTCTGGTCGATCAGCTCGCGCAGCCGCTGCCGCGTGGCAGCCAGCGACCCTTCCACCGCCTTAGCCAGCGGGCCCAAGCCGAAGCGGGCGCGCAGCGGGGCAGGCGGCTCCTCGTTACGTCGGATCGCGTCAAGGTGATTGATGAGCCGGCTCAGCTCAGCCTGTTGGGGCCAGGTCGCAAGCCGATGGATCAGGCCCACCGCCGGCCCGACCACCAGCGCAGCAAGCAGCCCCGGCGCTAGCGCCCCCGTCTCGCCAGCCGCTGCAGCCAGCGCCGCCACCGCCGCGATCAACGCGGTGCAGACCACGCCTATCGCCAGGCTCAGCCACCCCACGAACGGCACGCCGTGCCTCCTGTCCGCAAGCGGAGGTCAGGCGGTGAACGGCAGAACCCATCCGCCCCCTCTGTCCCCCCGCCGTTCATCCGACGCCGTCTGCCCCCTTGCCCCTGGCTAGCAGCGTCGAGCTTGATGCTTCAGGGCGCTTGGGCCAGGGCCTGGAGCAGCCGCTGGGCGCGCGTGTCCTGCGGCTGGCGCTGCAAGGCCTCTTCGTAGGCCTCCACCGCTGCCTGACGATGGCCCGCCTGCTGCAGCGCCAGGCCGCGCAGGATCAGCGGCTCAGCGCTGTTGGGGGCCAACTCCGCGGCGCGGTCGAACATCCGCAGCGCCTCGGGCAATTGCTTGCGCTTGTGCCAGACCATCCCCGCCAGCAGGTACCCTTCATGCTGCTGCGGCGCCAGGCTGATGGCCCGGCCTGCGGCGTAGAGCGTCCCTTCCAGGTCCCCTTGCCGCCAGGCCAGCTCCGCCAGCTTGACCCAGTCGATGGCCTCGCTGGGCTCGCTGCGCGCCAGCTTCAAGTAGATCGCCCGCGCTTCCTCCACGCGGCCCAGCTCCGCCTGCGCCTGGGCCAGCGCGCGTTGCAGGTCGCGTCGGCCCTCAGCCTGGGGGTTTTCCACCAACTGCTTGAGCAGCTCCACGGCTTCCTGGTTCTGCCCCGCGGCCAGCAAGGCCAGCGATAGCTCCTCTTTGAACTTGAAGCTCTCCGGGTCCAGCAGCGACGCCTGGCGGAAGAACCGCACCGCCTGGTCGGGCCGGCCCTGCATCGCGTAGAGGTGGCCGATGGCGGCGCGGAGGCTGGCGTTCTGGTCGAAGTAGGTCAGCTTGCTCTGGAGCAGGTCCATCGCCTCATCGCGGCGGTCCAGCTCCACCAGCATCTCACCCGCAGCCAGCAGGTAGGCGATGTTGTCAGCCTCCAGCTCAAAAGCTCGCTGGTACCGCGTCAGCGCCTCGTCGTGCTGCTGCCAGCGCTGAAGCACCAGGCCCTGGTAGTAGTGGGCCTCGGGCAGCGTCTCATCGTGCTCGATGGCCATGTTGAGCAGGTGGTAGCTGCGCTCGAGCTGCCCGCGCTCCAGCGAGATCCGGCCCGCCAGCACGTAGAGGCCGGCGTTGTCGGGGTCGAGCCGCAGCGCGTCCTTGACGGTCTTGGCGGCCTGGTCCAGGTCGCCGGTGTCGAAGTACTGCTGGGCCATCTCCAGCATCAGGGCCGAGCGCACGTTGAGCCAGCGGTCGTCGGCCTGGGCCCGCCACTCCTGGTGGACCTTGTCCTTCTGACAGCCAGCCAGGCCCAGCAGCGCCACCGCTGCCAGGCCCATCGCCTGCCATCCTTGTCGCGGCTTGATCATCGGCATCTCCCTGGTCGATCCCCTCCGCTTGGAACAACGGACAACCCGGCTTCCGCTGAGGATCAGGGGGTATCAGCCCCCTGATCCGCGGAAACCAGGTCATCGACTGCCTCGAACACGTTCACCGCATCGCCCGACGCAGCGGCGGACGCGCCTTCGCTGTCGTCGGACTGGCTCATCGCATCGAACTCCTCAGCGCCCATCCGCTCCGTGGCGTCGGACGTGGAGGGCTGCGTCGCCGCGGGCGCGTCGGCGGACGCGGTGTCCGCCGGCTTCTCCTGCGGCTCCTGCACGTCGCCGGCCGGCTCAGCCTGATCCGCCGGGGCCGCGTCCTCCATCTGATGCTGGATCATCGCGTCGATCGCATCGTTGAGGATGCCGCGCTCGGGGATGACGAACCGCTCGCCGGTGATCTGCTCCTTGAGCCGCAGAGCATCCACGTCGGAGGGGTTGATGTAGAGGGCCAGGTTGGTGTGCCACAGCGCCTTGTCCTGGTTGCCCTCGCGCAGGTAGTCATAGGCCTTCTTCACGTGCGTGCTGCTGAGCTTGGTCTTGGACCAGGGCAGCAGCCGCTCCCGCGTGCCCAGGCGGGCCAGCTCGATGTTGTCGGTGGCGCGCTCGCCAGCGGCGTAGAGGGCCTGATCCTTCAGCACGGTGGGCTTGATCAGGAAGATCACCTCGCTGCGCTGGACGTCATCGTCCTGGCCGCGGAAGGCGTTGCCCACGATGGGGATGCTGCCCAGGCCGGGCACCTGCCGTCGGCCGACGGTGGTGTCCTCCTTGAACAACCCGCCCAGCACCACGGTCTGGCCGGAGCGGACGATGACGTTGGTGGTCAGCTCCTGGGTGGTTTCATCGGGGATGACGAACCCGCCGACCAGCTCGGTCTCGCCGTCGCTGACGGAGGGCTTGAGCTCCATGCGGATGAAGCCGTCGTCGCTGACGAAGGGCCGCACGGTCAGCCGCGTGCCCACCTCGAGGAACTCGACGGTCTGCGTGGTGGAGGTGTCGGTGGCGGTGGTGGACAGGTAGCCCAGCTTTTCGCCCACGAGCAGGTGGGCCCGCTGGCGGTTGAGCACCAGCACCTTGGGCGTGGCCAGGACGGTGGTGTCGGTGACGGTATCCAGGGCGCGGATGAACACCGCCGCGTCATCGCCGACGATGCCCAGCTTAATGGTGGACTGGCCCTGGGTGACGTTGCCGGGGTTGGCGGTGATGGCGCCGCCGCTGTCGAACTTGGCATCGCCTTCACCGACGCCGGCGATCAGGTCGTTGACCGCGCCCAGCGGGGTGGTGAAGTCGGTGATGTTCAGGTCGGTGAAGATGGCGAAGTCCACGCCGAAGGCGTTGGCTTCCGAGAGCCGGGCCTGGAGGATCGTCGACTCGATGAGCACCTGCTTGGGCCGCACGTCCAACTGCTGGAGCGTGGCGATAATCTCCTCGACGTTCTCGGGGTAGTCGCGGATGACGAGGGTGTCGGCGTGGGCGAAGCTGTTGGCGCCGTTGTCGTCGAGCGTGGGCTCCATGCCGCCGGGCACCTCGCTGCTGACGGCGATCGAGCCGGCGGGCGAGGCCAGCGGGGTGACGAACGCCAAAGCCTCCGCCGCGGGCATGTAGTTGAGGCGGTAGACCCGCGTGACCTGCTTGCGCTTGGCCTCCTCGAGGCGCTGCAGTTCTTCAGCGGTGTAGACGTAGATGAAGTTGCCTTCCTCGACGTAGCCGTAGCCGTTGGCCTG
>DASVCG010000462.1:0-9794 GCA_036381755.1 Phycisphaeraceae bacterium
CCCAGCGCCTCGCGGGCGCGATGACCGCTTTGCTGCTGGCCATGCTGGCGGTGATGCTTCTGGAGCCGCTGGTCGCCCCCGTGCCGGGGGCGGGCGAATCTGCTGCGGCCTACGCCCGCCTGCAACGCCTGGTGACCATCCGCTACGCCCTGGCGGGCCTGTGGCTGACCCTGGCGGTGGCTCAGCCGGCCTTGCTGGGCAGCGTCAGCCCCCTGTTCGTCGCCCTATTGGTCCTGGCGGCCCTGGGGATGGCCTGGGTTCCCCCCAGACGGGCCAAAAGAGTTCCACCTTCCCACCAAAAAACGACTTAAGTGATTTTTTGCGCTTTAGTTACCCGCTTCGGGCAGAACTTGTGATCAGGAGGGGAGCCGCCCCATCGATTGGAGTGGGCCGCTTCGGGGGAGTCACAACTTCAACCTTGCCTGGCTCGGCGGAAAATCCTGAGGTATATTTCCGACTGTCTGACTGAATCTTGCCTGGTGGGAATTTCGCTTGGCTGGTGTCTGGCTGGATTTTGAGATTTTGAAAAAACGTTGGTGAAGTTGGCGTCATAGCGGGGGGCACCGGCCGCTTGTGACTTGGCTGTGCTTGAACGCGAGGGGACTCGTCCGGGGGAATCCTTGTCCGTGAGGAGAAAGATGACCCTGATGCCGCATCCTGCTGATCGCAATCCCTCTCTGGGCCTTGGCCCGCTTGCCCTGGTGGTGCTGACCTTGCTGATGGGCGCCAGCCTGCCCAGCGCCCGGGCGATCGTCATCCGTGACGATGTGGATGACAGCCTGTACACCGCAGCGGGTCAAAACGAGGCGTTTGATCCGGTGGTCGAGCTGCTGGTGCATCGCAGCAGCGGCGGCACCGACCGCTGCTCGGGCGTGCTGATCGACGGCTCCTGGGTGCTGACCGCGGCCCACTGCGTCGCTGGCAGCAACATCACCGGCATCACGCTGACCTGGGACACCTCCAGCGGGCTCGATAGCGTCACACGGACCGCAACGCAGTGGTTCACCCACCCCGACTGGACGGGCCATCTTTTTGCCGGCTACGACCTGGGGTTGATCCGCCTGGATTCGCCGGTGACTTCGATCACCCCCGCGACGCTCTACCAGCCCAGCGACGGGTCGGAGCAGGGGCAACTGGCCTACCTGGTGGGCTACGGCCTGACGGGCACGGGCTCCACCGGGGCCCTTAGCGGCACCGGGGGCGTCAAGCGGGCCGCGACGAACAAGGTCGACCTGTTCGGCAGCGATACCTCCAACGACCCCGATCCGACCGGCATCAGCCAGCGGATCATGCTCGCTGACTTCGACAGCTCCAGCGGCGGCGACAACGCCAGCGGCAGCCCCATGCCCACGAGCCTGGAAGGGATCGTCGCCACCGGCGACAGCGGCGGGGGAGCGTTCATCGAGGTCGACGGCGTGTGGAAGCTGGCGGGCATCAACTCCTTCATCGCCTCGGTCAGCGGCACGCCCACCAGCGGCTACGGCGATCTGGCGGGCATCACCCGCGTGTCGCAGTTCAACGACTGGATCGTCACCAGCATCCCCGAGCCCGGCACGCTGATGCTGCTGGCGCTGGGCAGCGCGATGCTGGCCTACCGCGGCGGTAAGCAGCGAATCCTTTCCCGCAAGCGAGGCTGACCCTTCCTTCCAGGCCGGCCCGGACCGCTTGTTCCAACCGTGCCTGCGGCCCGGTGGCAGAACCGGCCGGTTGTGCTAATCTGACCGGGCTTATGCGATGGCTGCCGGCGGTCAACCCCTGCCGGCGGGGGAGTGCGGCTATGTCGACTGATCGCGCCAGAATCGCCCAGGATGCGGCCTGTGCCTTGCGCCGTTGGGCGCCCGAGGCCCCGGCTGTGCCGGTGATGCTGGGCTTTGACGGCTTCGTGGACTCGATCATCCAGGTGGTGGACCAAAGGCGGGACATCGACCATTACGAGCCGATCCGGACGATCTCTCAGCTTGCCCAGCGGGTGGCGGCGGCGGCGGGCCACTCGACCAACATGGAGCTGGTGACGCTCCGCCAAAAGCTCGGCGGCAACGGGCCGATCATGGCCAATGCGCTGGCGGCGGCGGGGCTCGAGGTCACCTACATCGGCGCGGTGGGCCAGCCGGAGCTGCACCCGGTCTTCGCCGACCTGGCCCAGCGGGCCAAGGTGCACAGCATCGCGGCCCCCGGCTTCACCGACGCCCTGGAGTTTGCTGACGGCAAGCTCCTGCTGGGCAAGTACGATCACCTGGCGCGGATGGGTTACGAGCAGATCCGCCAGACGCTGGGCGAGGAGGCTTTCAGGACCATCGTCGCGCGCTCGCGGCTTGTGGGCATGGTCAACTGGACGATGCTGCCGCGGCTGGAGACGGTGTGGGAGGAGCTGGTGGAGCGCGTGCTGCCGGAGGTCGGCCCGATGGTGAACGGCCGGCGCAGGCTGATCTTCATCGACCTGGCTGACCCGGAGAAGCGCACGCGGCAGGACCTGGCGCGGGCGCTTTCGCAGTGCACGCGGCTGAATCGCCATGCGGACGTGATCCTGGGGCTGAACCTCAAGGAGGCGATCCAGGCGGCGGCGGCGGTGGACATCCCCATCGGGGGCGAGCCGGAGCAGGCCATCGAGACCACCGCCAGGCGGTTGCGCGAGCGCCTGGAGCTGGCCGGCGTGGTCATCCACCCCCGCCGATGTGCCGCAGCGGCGATCCAGCAGGATAAGGACGTTCACAGCGCCCGGTTCGAGGGCCCGTTCGTGGCGTCGCCCAAGCTTTCCACCGGCGCCGGCGACAACTTCAACGCCGGCTTTTGCCTGGGGCTGCTGGCCGGGCTGAGCGTCGAGCAGGCGCTGTGCACGGGCACCGCCACCAGCGGCTACTATGTTCGCCACGCCGCCAGCCCCACGCTGGAGCAGTTGGCCGCTTTCTGCGAGGATCTGCCCGCGCCGGAGCCCTGCTGAGGCTGAGCGTCCCTCGTGGGGGCGGCTGCTCGATATAATCTGGCCTTTTCCATCATCAACGGCTCAAAGGTCAGCGGCGTTTTCTCACCCTGCTGACCGCGTGGGAATCCAGACCGTGCCCAAGCGCATCTGGCTTAACGGCAAGCTTGTTCCACCCGATCAGGCGACGATCAACGTCTACGACCACGGGTTGCTCTACGGCGACGGGGTGTTCGAGGGGATCCGCACCTACAACGGGCGGATCTTCAAGCTCCGCTCGCACCTGGTACGGCTGTACGACTCGGCCAGGTCGATCCGCCTGACGATCCCGCTCACGATGGAGCAGCTAGACCAGGCGGTGCGGGAGACGGTCAAGGCCAACGAGCAGACCAACGGCTACATCCGCCTGTGCGTGACGCGGGGTGTGGGCCCGCTGGGGCTCAACCCCTTCACCTGCCGCGACCCCTCGGTTTTCATCATCGCCGACGACATCACGCTCTACCCGGCGGAGCTGTACGAGAAGGGCATGGCGGTGATCACCGCCTCGACGATCCGCAACCACCCGCAGGCGCTGTCGCCGCGGATCAAGAGCATGAACTACCTCAACAACATCCTGGCGAAGATCGAGGCGGTCGACGCCGGGGCGCCCGAGGCGGTGATGCTCAACCCGCAGGGCTTCGTGGCCGAGTGCACGGGGGACAACATCTTCATCGTGCGACAGGCGGCAGGCGGTCGGCCGGTGGTGTGGACCCCCCCGCTGCACGCGGGCGTGCTCGAGGGCGTCACGATGCGCGTCGTGGAAGACCTGGCCCGCCAGCAGGGCCTGGACGTGGTGCGGGCGGACCTGACACGGCACGACCTTTTCACCGCTGACGAGATGTTCCTCACCGGCACCGCAGCGGAGGTCATCCCCGTGACGAAGGTGGACGGGCGGACCATCGGCACAGGCAAGCCCGGCCCGGTCACGCTGGAGCTGATCCGCGCCTTCCGAAAGCTGGTGCAAAACAACGCGCCGGAGGATTGATCAGAAATAGAGGGCAGGGGGCAGGAGTCAGACATGGGTGATGGATGATTTGTGATTTGGGAAAGGTGGCGGTCTTTTTGGGCGCCCATCGCCGATCAGAAATTGTCCATCAGAAGTTCCCGTTTTCCGCGCCTGGCCTGCTGCGGATGCGACGAAGGGCATGTCCTTGTTCGCCAATTTGGCTTACCTGACAGCGGACCTGCCGGGCATCGGCGGGGCGATCAAGCAGCGGCCGGAGGATTTCCTGGTCCAGGAGCAGCCGCTGTACGAGCCGACCGGCGAGGGCGAGCACCTGCTGCTGTGCATCCAGAAGACCAGCGCCACCACGCTGGACGTGGTGCGTCGGCTGGCCAAGGCGTTCCGCGTCAGTCGGAACGAAGTCGGCTACGCCGGCCTCAAGGACAAGCACGCGGTGGCCAGCCAGCATTTCTCCGTGCGGCTGACCGACGCGGGGGTGGACCAGGCCAAGGGGCTTGAGCATCTGTCGCATGATCCGCGGCTGGCGGTCTTGTGGTCGGCACGTCACACGGGCAAGCTCCGCAGGGGCCATTTGGCGGGCAACCGATTTGTCATCCGCGTCCGGGACGTGGAGCCCACCGCGGTGCTTTGGGCCAAGCGCGTGCTGGATCGGCTGACCGCCTCGGGCGCGCCCAATTACGTGGGCCAGCAGCGGTTCGGGTATCGGCAGAACAATCACGAGCTGGGCCGTCTGCTGCTCAAAGGCCAGTACGCGGCGCTGCTGGATGAGATGCTGGGCCGGCCCAGCGAGCTGGATTCGCCCCGGGTGCGGGCGGCGCGGGAGGCGTACGAGCGGGGCGATTACACCGCGGCGCTGGAGCACTGGCCGCGCCACCTGCGCTTCGACCGCCAGGCGCTGGACGCGCTGCGCCAGGGGCGGACGCCGCAGCAGGCGGTGCGGGCGATGGATCGCGTGCAGCGGGAATTCTTGGTCAGCTCGGTGCAAAGCGCGGTGTTCAACCGCGTGCTGGATCATCGGCTGCGCGAGGGGTGGTTCGATCGTCTCTTGCCGGGCGATCTGGCCTGGAAGCACGACAGCCGGGCGGTCTTTACGGTGGATGAGGCGACGGCGGAGCTTGAGAACGGCCCGACCGGCCGGGTGCGGACGCTGGCGGTTTCGCCCTCCGGGCCGATGTGGGGCCAGAGCATGATGCGGGCGCAAGGCCAGCCGGGGCGGATCGAGCTTGAGGCCCTTGAAGCGATGGGCTTGAGCGAGCAGGAGATGGTCAGCACGGAGATGGCGACGGTGGAGGGCGCGCGTCGGCCGCTGCGCGTGCCCCTGCGCGACCCGGACATCTCCGGCGGGGTGGACGAGCACGGCGCGTACGTGCGGCTGGCCTTCGAGCTGCCCCGCGGGGCCTTCGCCACCGCGGTCCTGCGCGAAATCATGAAAACCGAGGGCGCGCAGCCCGCGGAAGAATCCGACGAGGAAACGTGAGCCCATCAAACGCGCGGGGCGATGAACGCCTCAGGCGGTGCGGGGCCCGGGGCTGACCGCCCGGTTGCAGCGGATGAGGCCGGACTCGGTGACGATCAGATCGACCCGCTGATCATGCCCCGCCACGGGCAGATCATCGACCAACTGAACATCAAAGCACAAGGCGATGGCGAGAGTTTGAGGGTGGTTCGTCAGGTAGCGGTCGTAGTAGCCTCCGCCTGCGCCTAATCGGTCGCCCCGCCGTGTCAGGGCCAGCGCGGGGACGATGCTCACGTCGGGGGGCTGGCTCATCAGGTTTGGCTTGGCGGGCGCGAGGATGCCATAGGGCCCTGGCGTCACCTCATGCAGGCCGCGGATGCGGTGCGCCTCCATGACGCCTCGGCCGACGATCAGCGGCACGCTCACGCACAGGTTGCGGGCGAGCAGCGCCTCGATCAGCACGTGCGTGTCCACCTCGCTGCCCGCGGAGATGTAGATGAACACCGACCGCGCGCGGGCCAGCTCGGGCAGTTCCAGCACCTGCTGGCGGATGGCCGCGGAGCGTGCGGCGCGCTGGTCGGGCGGTAAAGCCTCGCGCAGGGCCCTGGCCTGGCGGCGGAGCGACACCTTGGGCATGGGTGTCATTGTAGAACCGTGCTGGGCCGGCAGCCAAAAACGCATCCGCCTTGCCGCTCGTGCGCGGACAAGTCATATTAAGGGGCACATCGCCGCAATACCCAGGCCGACGAAGCCTGACGGTTGCGCGGGAATCAACGCCTCTCTCCATTATCCAATATCCAATAAACCCGACACGGGAGCCCCTCATGATCAAGCGATGGCGGAAGCGGATGATCGCGGTTGTCGTGACGCTGGCGATGCTGGCGCAGCAGGCCGCCTGGGCGCAGTCCGAAGCGCTTGCAGCGCGTCAATACCTGGACTGGCTGCGTGGCGCGATCGACGCGATGGAGGCGGACTTGCCTGCCTACACGCAGGCGGCGCAGCTTGCGCTGGAGCCGTTCCTGGCTGGGCGCGAGCTGGGGGTGCGAGGCGGGGCGGGGCTGGCGGTGGAGTTGGGCGGACGAGCGGGCGGGTTCATCACTTGTCGATCGCGCCCAGGCGAGGCGGGCGATTTGATCCTCTACGCCTTCGGCGTCACCACCGCTGAGCAGCCCGACGCCGCGACATTGCTGGAAGACGAGCTGACCGACGCCCAGCGGCTCCGCGACGCCGGCTCGGTGGTGATCGGCATCGCGTCGATTCAGCAGCTTGAAGCGCACGGGCAACTGGAGCGCGCCCGTCGCGTGTGCCACGTGCTATTGGACAACCACGCGCCCGCGGCGGACGGCCTGATGCGCAGCACGCAGGGCAAGCCGATCATCCCCACCTTCGTCACCGCGGACGCGGCCTCCGCGTGGGTTTTTTGCTGCGAGCTTTACGCTGCCTGCACGCGCGCGGGGCGCACGCCTGCGCTGTATCAAAGCATCATGGTCCCCGGCGCCAGGGAGCGCAACGCGGCGTTGAAGGGCAAGCGATTCCAGGATGATGTGACCGTCGAGCCGATTGATGCGGGCGTGCTGGGCCGGGCTTACCTGGCGCACCTGCGCGAATTGGTGGAGCGCATCGGTCGGGAGTCCTGGCCTGCTTTGGCTCAGGCGGCGAAGCGCGCCAGCCAAACGCTCAACGAGGGCGGGCGGGTCTTTGTCCGTGCCGGCGGGCATTACCCGGTGCATCACCATGGCGGGCAACTGCCGACCGATCCGGGCCTGTTCATCCGCCTCGATCATGACGGCTCGGACCCGGCGCTGCCCAGTCCCGGCGAAAATGATTTCGTCATTGCTGTCGGCTACGCCTTCCCGCCTGAAAGCGATTGGTGGGGCGACCCCGCGGTGCTCCGTCAAGCGGGGCGCGGCACAGCCTGGGCGCTGGCGGCCCATGACATCGACCCGGCCAAGTTCGGCCCCAACGAGATCCTCATCGACCAGTGCTGGATCGTGGGTGATGCGTTGGTGGACGTGCCCGGCTACGACGTGCGGCTAGCGCCGCCCAGCGCGGTGACCAGCGAGCTGATCCTCTGGGCGCTGACCGCCCAGGTGTACCACGAAACGGCGGGCACCATCACGACGGCGACGCAGCCTTGATCAACCTTGAATGGGCCCGTTGAGCTGCGCCGCGGCTTACCTGCTTTGCGCGTTGGCTGTCACGATCACGACAATGCGCCGGTGCAACTGGAGCCGGCCCCCGCGGTGCAGCCGAAGCAGTGCGCGCCGGTGCGCACCCGGCGGCCGATGAGCTCGTCGGGCGTGTACTCCCACAGCTTGCGGCTGACAGCCTCGACCTGGTGCTCGTCGTCGTCCGGGCCCAGGTGATCGGGCTCCAGGGGCATCTGGAGCATCTGGTTGAAGTCGCAGTCGTAGACGCTGCCCTGCCAGCCCACGCTGACGAGGTGTCGGCACATGAGGCCCTCGACGTTGGCGGGGTTGTGCGCCGCGATGAGCTTGCGCAGATAGTCGTCGTACATGCCGTCGCGGCGCAGGGCGTGCGCGAATCGGCGGATGGGCATGTTGGTGATCGTCCAGAGCCGATCGAACACGATGCCCCACCGCTCGCGCAGGTGTTTCTTGTAGTCGCGCTGAAGCGATTCCTGGTCCGGCGGCAGGCCGTAGCCGACCGGGTTGTAGACCAGGTCCAGCCGAAGGCCCGTGCCCGGCCTGCCATAGCCGGCAGCGTTGAGCCGGCGCAGCGCCTCGATTGAGCCGCGGTATACCCCGCGCCCGCGCTGCTGATCGACGTTCTCTTCCAGGTAGCACGGCAGCGAGGCGACGACCTCCACCCGCTGCTCCACTAGAAAATCGATCAGGCCCTCGTAGCCCTCTTCCAGCAGGATCGTCAGGTTGCAGCGGTCCAGCACGTGCAGGTTGCGATCGCGCAGGGCGCGGACCAGGTCGCAGAAGTGCGGGTTCATCTCCGGCGCGCCGCCGGTGAGGTCGACCACCTCCACGCCGTGCCGATCGCGCCAGCGGTCCAGCCAGTCGAGGATGCGCTGCATCGTCTGCCGGGTCATCATCTCGGTGCGGCGCGGGCCGGCCTCGACGTGGCAATGGTGGCAGGCCAGGTTGCACATCCGGCCCAGGTTCAGTTGCAGCGTGGCGAGCCTGAGCCGGTCCAGCCGCTGACCGTCAGCGGCCAGTCGCTGGGCGAAGGGGTCGTGCTCGTCCAGGATGGGCAGCGAAATGGCTTGCGTCATACCCGGATTGTACCCCTGCCCGGCGGCGTCCCAATGGCGGAATCATTTTTCGCATCAGTTCGTATCAAAAAGGTCGCATCCACAGGGGGGGGAACGACCCGACATCGTGGTACGATAAAGCCCGCCGGGACAACCGATCCACAATCGCGGGAGGCCAGCGATGGAGCAGCGACAACTGGGGCGGTTTGACATCAAGGTGTCGGTCATCGGCTTTGGGGGGATCGTGGTGTCGCAGCGGCCGCAGGCGGAGGCCGACCGCGCCGTGGCCCAGGCGTTCGACCGGGGCGTGACCTACTACGACGTGGCGCCCACCTACGGCAATGCGGAACAGCGGCTGGGCCCGGCGCTCAAGCCCTACCGCGACCGCGTCGTGCTGGCGTGCAAGACCACCCAGCGCACCGCTGCGGAGGCCCGCAGGGAGCTGGAGCAGTCGCTCCGAAATCTTCAGACCGACCACTTCGACATCTACCAGATGCACGCGCTGACGACCGACCAGGACGTGGAGACCGCCCTGGGCGCGGGCGGCGCGATCGAAACGTTCCTGGAGGCCAAACGCAAGGGTCAAGCGCGGCTGATCGGCTTCAGCGCTCACAGCGAGGCCGCGGCGCTGCGGGCGATCGAGTCGGGCCACTTCGACACCGTGCTGTTCCCGCTCAACTACCTGATCTTCGAGCGGGGCCACTTCGGCCCGCACCTGCTGGACGCGGCTAACCAGCGCGGCATGGGCGTGCTGGCGATCAAGGCGATGGCTCGCGGCAAGGTCCAGGAGGGCCAGCCCAAGCCTTACGCCAAGTGCTGGTATGAGCCGGAGGATCGGCCGGAGGTTGCACGTTTGCTGCTGCGCTACACGCTGAGCCTGCCGGGCGTGGCCGCGGCGCTGCCCCCGGCTGAGCCCAAGCTGTTCGAGCTGGCCCTGGACCTGGCGGCGCAGGGGCTTGAGCCCTTCGACCCCGCCGACCGCCCCACGCTGGAGGCGGCGCTGGAGGCTTCCCAGCCGCTGTTCGCCAACGCCCGGGCCTGACCTGCCCCGCGGCTTCCCACATGCTACGATTAACGCTTCCCCGGCCCGGCTTCACGCCGCGGCACGGGCCTGCTGCCCCGCCCCTGCGCGGGGAGAATCGATCAATTGGATGGATGAGAGGCGCACCCTCATGACTCAGACCACCCCGCCGAC
>DASVCG010000463.1:0-3234 GCA_036381755.1 Phycisphaeraceae bacterium
GCGCGACTTCCATTCTGTGTTGCTCCGCGCCAGCAGCGGGCCGTTCCGCTTCGACCTGCGCGATCAAAACCTCGTGGTGCGCCACAACGCCACCGTGGTCACCCTCGTCTGCCCCGGCGCGCGCTTCGCACCCAACGATCACTGGTGGTACGGCGTGCACTACCCCCTGGAGCTGGAGCGCGGCCAGGAGGACGCTGAGGATTACTTCGTCCCCGGCTCCTTCGAAATCGACCTGCCGGCCACGTCCGTACAGGAAGTGACGCTGACCGTCGCCCTGGGCGAGGAGCCGGCCACGCCTCTGAGCGCCCCCCACGCCCGCGCTGCGCACCTCAAACCCATCGCCGATCACCTGGCCAAGCCGCCTCCACCCGCGCCCGACAGCCGCGCGCCCCGCGCCACGTCGACCGCGTCACCCGCGCCTGACGCAGCCCTCGCCCGCGCCCTGGCCCTGGCCAGCGACGACTTCATCGTGGGCCGCACCCTGCACGGTCAGCGGCTGGCGACCATCATCGCCGGCTACCCCTGGTTCGCCGACTGGGGCCGAGACACCTTCATCGCCCTGCCGGGCCTGCTGCTGGAGACCGGCCGGCTCGATGAGGCCCGCGCGGTCCTGCGCGCCTTCGCCGGCGCGATCCACCACGGCCTGGTGCCCAACCGCTTCGACGACTACGACCAGCAGTACGCCCACTACAACACCGTCGACGCCAGCCTCTGGTTCATCCGCGCCGCCATCGCCTACCTGCACGCCAGCGGCGATGAGGAATCCTGGCGTCACTGGCTGGCGCAGGCATGCGTGCACATCGTCGAGTCCTACCAGGCCGGCACGGGCGACCCGCAAGAAGCGCAGGGCATCGAGCTGCCCGCGGCGCAGGAGCCCGCGGCACAGCCAACCAAGCTCATCCGCATGACCGAGGATGGGCTGATCACCGCCGGCACGCCGCAAACCCAACTGACCTGGATGGACGCCGCGGTGGGCGCGCCGGGCAGCCCCGGCCGCGTCGTGTTCACCCCCCGGCCAGGCAAGGCCGTCGAGATCAACGCCTTGTGGTACTCAGCCCTGCTGGAGCTGGCTCAAGTGCTGGAAAAGGCCGCCCCGCCGCAGGAGCTGCCCGCCCCCGCTAACCAGCTCGCCCAGCGCTACCGCCGCCTGGCCGCCAAGGTCAAGCGTGCCTTCGTCGCCACCTTCTGGAGCAAGCAGCACAGCCACCTGATCGACCACATCTACGTCGATGAACTGGGCCAGGAGCACCGCGACGCCAGCCTTCGGCCGAACCAGATCTTCGCCGTGGCCCTGCCCCATTCCCCCCTCACGCAAGCGCAGCAACGGCAGGTCGTGCAGGCGGTGCGCCAAAAGCTGCTGACGCCCGCCGGGCTGCGCACGCTGTCGCCCGACGACCCGCACTACCACGGCCGATACACCGGCAGCCCGTATCAGCGCGACGAGGCCTACCACCAGGGCACGGTCTGGCCGTGGCTGATCGGGCCGTACGTGGAGGCCGTGCTCCGCGTGGGGCAGTTCTCCCCAAAAGCCCGCGCCGAAGCTGCCGAGGCGATTCAGCCGCTGCTGGACCGGCTGGTGAACAGCCCTGCCACACCCGCCCCCGGTCAGCCGCCGTCGCCCGTCCCGCCGCCTTCCACAACAACCGACCGTCCGACGCTGCCCCCCGTCGGGGCCGTCGGCCAGTTGCACGAGATCCACGAGGGCGACCCGCCCCACCGCCCCGTCGGCTGCATCGCCCAGGCCTGGAGCGTCGCCGAGGTGCTCCGCGCCTGGCGGCTGATCCACCGCCCCGCCTGATGGCGAATCGCCCCGCCTCGCCCGCTCAGCCCCGGCCCGACTTCAGGCCGATCCCTACCCGCTCGCCCTCAACCCGCCAGCGACCCGCAGCCGCCAGCGCGCTATCCTTTGGACACAGATCGACTCAGCTCAGGAGGGCCCGACGATGCAGCGGCTCGCCACGGGATGGTTCAAAGGGAGCCTGATCCTTGCGCTCCTGACTGCGGCATCGGCACAAACACAGCAAACACAGCCCGCCTCCACCCCCAGCCACACCCAGCCCACGCTCGAGCTGGTGGCCCAATTCCCCGACCGCCAGGTCACCGGCGTGGCTGTCTCGCCCACCGGCCGCATCTTCGTCTGCTTCCCCTATTGGAGCGACACCTACCAAGGCGCCCTGGCGGAACTAGCGCCCGACGGCTCGCTGCGGGACTACCCCGACGACGCCTGGAACGCCTGGCGGATCGGCTCGGAGCTCGACCCCGCGACGCACTTCGTCTGCGTCCAGAGCGTCATCGCCGACCGCAGCGGCAACCTCTGGGTGCTCGACCCCGCGGCGCCCTCCTTCCAAGGCCCCGTGCCCAACGGGCCCAAGCTGGTGCGGATCGACCTGCGCACGAACCGCGTAGCGCAGATCATCCCCTTCGACCCCCAAATCGCCCCGCCCGGCTCCTACCTCAACGACGTTCGCATCGATGAAACGCGCCAACTGGCCTACATCACCGATTCGGGCCGCGGGGCCATCATCGTGGTCGATCTGAAGCGGCAAGAAGCCCGCCGCGTGCTCGAAACCCACCCCTCCACCCACGCTGAGGACATCGAACCAACCATCGCCGGCAAGCCCCTGCGCGACGAGCAAGGCCGCGTGCCCCAGATCCACGCCGACGGCATCGCCCTCTCACCCGACGGCGAATACCTCTACTACCACGCCCTGACAGGCTACCGCCTCTACCGCGTGCCCACCCAGGCGCTGCGCGCCCTGCACGATCAGCCGGAGCTTCTAGCCATGGCGGTGGAGAACCTGGGGCCCGACGTGGTGTGCGACGGCATGCTCATGGATGAGCAAGGCGACCTCTACTTAACCGCCCTGGAGCACCACGCCATCGCGAAGCGCTCGCCCCGCGGCGAGCTGACCGCGGTAGTTCAGGATCCCCGCCTGCGCTGGCCCGACACGCTGGCGCTGGGGCCGGACCGCTGGCTCTACGTGACCGTGTCGCAGATTCACCTGATGCCTCGCTTCAACGAAGGCCGCGACCGCGTCACCGAGCCCTGGGCGCTCTACCGCCTGAAGCTGCCCGCTCCAACCGCAAGCCACGCAACCCGCCCCAGTTCCGACGCGCCCCGCTGACCCTTCTGCCCGCCGCCCACTGCCCCCGCCGCTGCATCCGCTATCGCCTCCGCGCCCGCCCCGCTGCGCCTTATCATGAAGGCATGGCTGCGATCTACCACCACGTCGA
>DASVCG010000464.1:0-6043 GCA_036381755.1 Phycisphaeraceae bacterium
TGATCTCAATCTTGGGTGAAAGATCGCCCGCTGGCAAACCGGGTTTATCATTCACCGGGCCAGGCGGCTCGATGTTCTTTTTCCCATGCAGCGGAATAGAACCCTACCCCGCTGGGGTTATATGGATGGGCGCGAAGGGCCAGGCGGCAGGAGGCTGCCGCTGCCTGTGGCGTCGCGGGGCCGGTGGCCCAAGCCGGCCGGGGGAGTAGGCAAGTGCTCAATTCAGCAGGACATAGAAGGAGGATATCAAGCATGTCGCTTCGTCAGATCGCTGGGGCGGGGGTGTTCGCGATGGTGCTGGGGGTGGCCTGCTTGCCCGCCTGGGCCAGCCAGCATCTCTGGGGCATTTCGGAGCTGTATTCCAACGCCGACGGCACGGTGCAGTTCCTTGAGCTGTTCGACGCGAGCGACTTTGAGCACCTGGTCGGCGGCTTCACGATCTTTACCTACAACAGCGATCAATCACAGCAGCACAGCTTCACGTTCCCGTCCAACCTGACAACCTTTTTCACGGCCAATCATCATTTATTGCTGGCCACATCGGCGTTTGCCAGCCTCCCCGACGCTCCGACGCCTGATTTCACCATCCCTGACGGCTTCCTGTTCGTGGATGGCGGGAGGGTGAGCCTGCCCTTTTCGATCATGCCCAATTCGGAGGTCACGTACACGTCCTTGCCGACGGACGGTGTTCTCGCGCTCTCGGTGGGGTCGGACGGGACGACGATCACCATCACGACCAATTCGCCCACGAATTTTGCCGGGCAAACGGGTACGGTCCCCGAGCCGGTCAGCGGCGTGATAGTCGGTCTGGGCTCGCTGATGCTGGCTGCCTCCTGCCGTCGGCGCCGCGGTTGAGCGCCGAGGACCGGCCCAATCGCTGATGGATTACGCGTGCCTGCTGCGCCTTTGGCGTGGCGGAATTGAGCCACACACCAAGCGTGGAGGATATCGTCATGCTCTATTCGACCATCCGCTACGGGCTTGCGATGCTGGTGATGGGGGCGCCCGTCGCCGCTTGGGCCCAGGCCATCACGAATCCGTTTCCCGATCCCATCCCCAAAGGTTCGGTCGCCATCGAGCTTCAGACGATCGCTTCCGGGTTCAGCGCGCCCAACTACCTGACCTCGGCCCGCGACGGCAGCGGGCGGCTCTTCGTCGTCGATCAGACGGGCCAGGTCCGCGTCATCAACGCCCAGGGCGATCTGCTGCCCACGCCTTTCCTGGACCTGGGCCCCAGCGGCCTGAACCGATTGGTCAATCTCCGCTCCGGCTTCGATGAGCGCGGGCTGCTGGGGCTGGCGTTCCATCCGGGGTTCAATGATCCAAGCAGCCCCGGCTACCGCAAGGTGTACACCTACAACAGCGAGCCCGTCGCCGGCGCCGCGGATTTCACCGTTCCGCTGCCTGCAGGGGTTTCATTCGACCATCAAAGCGTCATCACCGAGTGGCAGGTGGACGCGAGCAACCCCAACGTGATCGACCCAACCACCCGGCGGGAGGTGATGCGCATCGACGAGCCGCAGTTCAACCACAACGCGGGCATGATCGACTTCGGGCCCGACGGCTACCTCTACATCGCGCTGGGCGACGGCGGCGCCGGTGATGACGAAGGCAACGGCCACAGCCCCGGCGGCAACGGCCAGGACACCTCCAACGTCCTGGGCACGATCCTCCGCATCAACCCGCTGGACCCCGGCCTCACGTCCACCAGCAGCGACCCGGTCAGCGCCAACGGCAAGTACCGTGTCGCGGGCGACAACCCCTTCGTCGGTTCCGACGGTGTCGATGAGATCTACGCCTACGGCTTCCGCAACCCCTTCCGCTTCAGCTTCGACGTCAACCCCGCCACCGGGCTGGCCACCGGCGGCACGACCGGCAAGCTCCTGGTCGGCGACGCGGGCCAGAACGTCGTTGAAGAGGTTGACGACGTCGTCAAAGGCGGCAACTACGGCTGGCGGCTCAAGGAAGGCAGCTTCAAGTTCGACCCCAACGGCACCGGCCCCGGCTTTATCACCGCGGATACCTCCGGCCTTCCGCCCGACCTGATCGACCCGATCCTCGAATACGACCACTTCCGCGAAATGACCGACACCGGCGTCGTTCCCGAGGGCTTGGCGGTCATCGGCGGGTTCATCTACCGCGGCTCGGCCATCCCCGAATTGGTGGGCAAGTACATCTTTGGCGATTTCACCCAGTCCTTCGGCACGCCCACCGGCCGGCTCTTCTACGCTGACCTTGACACCGGCGAAATTCAGGAGCTTATCATCGGCCTCGACGATCGTGCCCTGGGCCTGTACCTCAAAGGCTTCGGCCGGGACACCGAGGGCGAAATCTACGTCCTGGCCGGGACCACCGCGGGGCCGACAGGCACGGGGAGCATGGTCCTCAAGATCGTTCCCGTGCCCGAGCCTGCTGCGGCAGCGGTGCTGCTCCTGGCGGCAGGGTGGATGGGGATGATGCGGCAGCGCCCAACGAGGCGGCAAGGATGATGAGGAGGATGATGATGAGGATGATGATGAGGATGATGAACAGGCTCGCTGCCCGGCTGTTCGCATCGCGCGCCGCTGTCGGATGAGCCCCTGGTCAGCCGAGCTGCGCCTCGCAGGAGCTGGCTACCACCACCCCCTTGTCGGCTCTGGCTAAGGCGCGGCCGGCTGGCCCATTCCCCGCATCCACTACATTCACTGAGCGTCCATCCCTGACTTCTTCCGTCAACCTGCTCCCTGTTGCTCGGGGAGCAGGTTTCATCGCTTCGCGCGCAAAACCACTGAAGATGCTCGCACTGTTTCTCGTACGGCGTGGCATCATTTTGAGCAGCTCGCGCGCCGATGATCGGTCGCCTCTCGCGGCTTTCATGCATTCCCTATCGGGGATTCCCCATAAATAGATCGGGTTTACCCCCAAGTGCAGCGGGATATGTTGGGGATAGCCCCCATGCTAGGACAGGCCCCTAGGCGAAAGACCCCAAGAGCCGCTCGAGGCAGCGCTACAATTGGATCTCAGAAAATCACGCTGCTGGTGCTGTGCGATTGTGAAGTTGCCGGCCCCGCATCGGGAACCGACCAGGATGATTCAGCGAGCGCTGCAACATCAGGAAAATTTAGGGGAGGATACCCGGCTGCCGGGGCTGATGCGATGGACGCTTCGCAACCGTATCGCCCTGGTGGTGCTGGGGTTGTTGCCTGTCGTCCTGCTGGCTTTCTATTCGCTTCACGTGGCCACCGCGTCCGTGTACCACACGGTGCAGCGGAACAACCAGAACGCCGCTCGGCTGGCCGCGGCCATGATCGACCGCGAGATCCACGACAGCCTGCTGTTGGCTGAGACGTTCGCTTCGCTGTCCAGCGTGAAGGATGCGGTCGTCCGGCACGACGAGGACGCCACGCGGCAGGTCCTGGCGATGCTGGTTCAGTCGCAGGTCGGCATCGACCGCACGTTTGTGACTGATCCGGAGGGGCGGCTCTGGAGCGATTACCCCAATGCGCCCGAGTCGATCGGGCAGGACCGCTCGGGTGAGGACTGGTACCAGGGCGTCAGCAAGGGCTGGCTGCCCTATGTGTCCAGGGTTTACCGCCGACACACCGAGCCCGAACCATTGGTGGTGGCGGTGGCCACGCCGATCCGCCAGGGCAACGAGGTCGTGGGCATTCTGGTTTACCAGTATCGCCTGGCGACCATCGCCGGCTGGCTGGGGCAGGTGACGCTGGGCGAGCAGGGCTACGCCTTTCTGGTGGATCACACGGGCAACGTGGCGACGCACCCGCGGCTGGACCTGGCCGCCCGGCTTTATGGCGAATACAGGGGCGTGGATCTGCTCCAGCACGCCTTGCAGGGGCGGCAGGAGATGGCTGAGTACGTCGATCCGCTGACGCAGCGGCGGGTGATCGCCAGCTTCGCGCCCGTCGCTGTGTCGCCGGGCCAGTATTGGGCTGTGGCGGCGCAGTTGCCCGTGGACGAAGCCTACGCGCCCATCCGTCGCCTCAAGCTTCTGCTGAGCATCGGGGGCGGGGTGATGGCGCTATTGGCGGCGACGTTGGTGAGCGTTCTGGGCAGGGTGCAGCGGTCGCTCCAGCAAAGCAACGAGGCGCTGCTGCGCGAGATCGACCGCAGGCGACAGTACGAGCAGGCCCTCCAGGAATCGCAGAGCATGTACGCGTCCCTCGTCGAGCAACTGCCCATGGGCATCTTCCGCAAGGACCCAGCGGGGCGGTACATGTTCTGCAACCATCGATTCGCGGCGCTGCACCAGACCTTCCCGGATCAGCTCCGCGGCAAGACCGACGACGACTTGCACCCCGCTGCCCAGGCCCAGCAGCACCGCACCGACGATCAGCAGGTGCTCCAGACCGCGCTGACGCTTCACCGCGTCGAGCCGTTCCCCAGCGACGCGGGCGGGCTGCGCTACCTGGAGCGGATCATCGCCCCGCTCTACGACGCTCAGGGGCAGGTCGCCGGCGTCCAGGGCGCGCTGTGGGACGTGACCGACCGCATCGAGGCGGAACAGCGGATCCGCCAGACCCAGCAGTTCCTCGACTCCATCGTCGAGCACATCCCGCAGATGATCTTCGTCAAGCGCTTCCCGGACCTGCGCTTCGTGCGGCTGAACAAGGCCGGCGAGGAGCTGACCGGCTATTCGCGGGATCAACTGATCGGCAAGAGCGACCACGACCTGTTCCCGTCCGAGGAGGCCGATTTCTTCACCCGCATCGACCGCCAGGTGCTCGAGGACGGCCGGATGTACGAGGTGCCCGAGGAGACGATCCACACGCGGCACAAGGGCGTGCGGTTTCTGCACACGCGGAAGGTGCCGCTGAAGGGGCCCGACGGTCAGCCGGCCTTTTTGCTGGGGATCTCGGAGGACATCACCGAGCGCAAGGAGGCGCAGCAGAAGCTCCAGGAAACCGCTGAGGCTCTGCGCCGGTCCAACCGGGAGCTGGAGCAGTTCGCCTACATCGCTTCGCACGATTTGCAGGAGCCCTTGCGCAAGATCCAGGGGTTTGGCGACATGCTCAAGACGCGGGCCGGCGAGGCGCTGGACGAGCAGAGCCTGGATTACCTCCAGCGGATGCAGAACGCCGCGGGCCGCATGCAGGAGCTGATCACCGGGCTGCTGACCTCTTCGCGCGTGACGACCAAGGCCCGGCCGTTCGAGCCGGTGGACCTGCGGCGCATCGCTGAGCAGGTGGTGGGCGATCTGGAGATGCGCATCCGCCAAACCGGGGGACAGGTGGAGATCGGCCCGTTGCTGGTCATCGACGCCGACCCGCTTCAGATGCGCCAATTGTTCCAGAACCTGATCAGCAACGCGCTCACGTTCCACCGGGAGGGTGTGCCGCCTCGGGTCCGCGTCGTCAGCCGGCGGGTGGATCAGGCCCGCCGATGCCAGATCCGCGTGGAGGACAACGGCATCGGCTTTGATGAGGAAGATCTGGACCGCATCTTCAAGCCCTTCCAGCGTCTGCACAACCGCAGCAGCTATGAAGGCACCGGCATCGGCCTGGCGGTGTGCCAGAAGATCGTCGAGCGTCACGGCGGCACCATCACCGCGAAAAGCGCCATCGGCCGGGGTTCGACCTTCATCGTCACCCTGCCATGCCGGCACGATCACGGAGAAACGCCCCATGCCCCATAAGCCACGATCGTTGATCATCCTCATGGCTGACGACGACCCTGACGACCGCCTGATGACCGAGCACGCCCTCCGTGAAAACCGGCTGACCAACGACCTGCGGTTCGTCGAGGACGGGCAGGAGCTGATGGCGTATTTGCGACGCCAGGGCAAGTACGCCGACCCAGCGACCTCGCCGCGGCCGGGCTTGATCCTGCTGGACCTGAACATGCCCCGCAAGGACGGGCGCGAAGCGCTGGCTGAGATCAAGGCCGATTCGGACCTGCGGCGCATCCCCGTGGTGGTGCTGACCACCTCCTGCGCGGAGGAGGACATCCTGCGGACCTACGACCTGGGCGTGAACTCCTTCATCACCAAGCCGAGCAGCTTCCAGGGGCTGGTCCAGGACATGAAGGTGATCGGGCAATACTGGTT
>DASVCG010000465.1:0-2600 GCA_036381755.1 Phycisphaeraceae bacterium
TCGGGTTGGCCCGGTCCGCGGCGTCCGGCGGAAGCTGCATGACCACTTCCCGCCGACCCGCCACCACCGCCGGGTAGGTCTGACGCGACAGCTCGTTGCGGATGATGACCGTTTCGTCCATCGCGCCCTCGCTCATCGCCCTGCCGACGGTGCGGATGACCAGGCCGCCCACCACGCAGCGCACGGTGACCAGATCGCCCCGCTGAACCAGGATGGGCGAGCGGATGTGCCGCGGGTAGATCACCACGCCGGGGCGCAGCAGCGCTGCGGACTCCAAACCCACCACCTGATCGCGGTCCGCCAGGGGAACGCCCACATCCTGCGTCAGGTACACCTCGCGCAGCTCGACGCTGTCAGGGGTGAACCGCTCGCCGCGGGCGATGGAGCGCGTCGCCACCAGCGCCAAGGCGCGCCGCTCCACGTCAGCGGTTACGGTGAACGTCTGGGCGATGCGGCCGGCATCGTAACGACGCACCGTGATGGGCACACGGCCGATGGCCTGCGCGGCGCCGGGCTCCAGCTCGTAGCGGTGATGCCCCGTCGGCTGCGCCAAAAGGGCCTGATCGTGCTCGTTGAAACGGATGCGCAGGTCGCCCTGCTGCGCCTGGGCCATCTGGTGGATCAGTGCTTCAACCTGCGCCCGCAGGGTCAGAGGCGTTCCCAGGTCGATCGTGCCCATCGGGTTGGACGCCGCAGCGGGCGCAGCAGGCTCCACCAAAGGCGGCGGCGTCTCCGCCAATCGGTGCACCTGACACGCGGTGTAGCCGCCCAGCGTCAGCAGACCCCAGTTCACGCCCGCCTCGGTCAGCGTGCGCCGCAGCGCTTCAAGCGTGAGCGTCTGCTGATCGCGCCCTTCCTGGAAAGAAGCCACGACCAGGTCGCCCAGCGCCTGGGCCGCGGACCCCTCCAGCTCAGCCACCTGCGCCAGCTTCACCTGCGGCCCGTGCGAACCGGCGGAAGCGTGCAGGCGAATGGAATCCGCCTGCGCCACAGCCGTCAGCAGCGCGACGACCGCCGCAGCAGCTAGATAAAGCCGCGGTCTGGTGCGGGCTTGGCGATCAGATGCGACGGGGTGAATGCTCATGCGTCCTTTTCACTCATCACTCATCAGCGTGTTTTAGAACCGCCGAAGGTTGGTGATCACCTGGAGGGACTCGTCCGCGGCCTGGATGCTCTGACTGTTGAGCTCGAAGGCGCGCTGGGTCTTGATCAGATCCACCAGCTCGCGCACGGGGTTGACGTTGGAGCCTTCGAGGAACCGCTGGATGATGGAGCCCAGTTGCCCCTCGCCGGCGACGCCTTCGATGGGCGGGCCCGAGGCAGCGGTTTCGATGAACAGGTTGCCGCCGATGGGCTTGAGCCCCGCGGGATTGACGAAGGTGGCCAGGGTGAGCTGGCCCACTTCCGTGGGTTCCACATTGCCGGGCTGGAAGGCGAAGATCGTCCCGTCGCTGCTGACCTCGACTTTCATCGTGTCAGCAGGCAGGGCGATCGGCGGCTCGAGGCGCGGGCCTTGCGTGTTGCCCAGCACCAGCTCGCCGTCCGCGTTCACGAAGAAGTCGCCCGCGCGGGTGTAGCCGATGCCTGTGCCCAGGTCCGGGGAGATGCCCACCTGGAAAAAGCCGCTGCCGTCGATGGCCAGGTCCAATTCCCTGCCGGTCTCGATCAGGTCGCCCTGCTGAAGGTTGATCTGCGTGCCGCTGATCCGCGTGCCCAGGCCCACGTACAAACCCGTGGGCCGCTGGTCGCCGTTGGCGTTCTCCACGCCCGGCTGGGCCTTCTCGACGTAAAGCAAATCCTCGAAGTTGACGCGCGAGGCCTTGAACCCTGTGGTGTTCACGTTGGCCAGGTTGTTGGCGATCACGTCCAGCGACGTGGATAGCGCCGAGAGGCCCGTCGAGGCAGTATGAAGAGCGGTGATGGCCATGATTCGTTTCCGTCCAGCGCTGGTGGCGGTCGGTTAATAAGCTCCTGCGGCACGCTGTGGCCGGGCCGGCTAGGCCACGCGCCCCAGCGTGTTGATGGCGCGGTCCATCAGCAGATCGTGGTACTGGATCATCCGCGCGTTGCCGCTGACAGCCTTGGTCGCGGCGATCAGCTTCATCAAGGCGTCGATGGGATCGACCGCACTGCCCTCCAAAAACCCCGCGTGCACCGTGGGATTAGGCAGCACCTGGCGGGCCTGGGGGTTCTTCAACGTGAAGCGGTTTTCCCCCTGCTTGACCAGCGCGTCCAGGTCCGTCACCTGGGCCACCTGAAGCCGGGCCACCTCGACGCCGTTCTGGATGATGCGCCCCGCTGGGTCGATCTGCGCTTCAGCATCGGGCGCCAGAACGATCGGCTGATCCATCGGGTCCAGCACGCGATGCCCCGCGGGCGTGACCAGCTCGCCCTGGGCGTTGGGGATGAACCTGCCGTCGCGGGTGAATTGAACCTGCACCTGGCCCGTGCGCGGGTCGCGGTACTCGATGGCAAAAAACTGGTCGCGCTGCGCCAGCGCCACGTCGAGCGGGCCGCCTGTCTTCTCCAGCGGGCCCATGCTGAAGTTGATCCGCTGCGGGCCGGCCAGCACGCCCCCGCCTAACCGATCCAGCAGGCGA
>DASVCG010000466.1:0-3283 GCA_036381755.1 Phycisphaeraceae bacterium
GCCGTGCCGCCCGTTCGCGGCGTACTCCGTCAGGTGCCACGCCTCGCCCAGCACGAGCAGGTTGCTCACAGGGAGTGAGTCGTTCAGCCGCAGCGACTTGAGCCCCACGTCTTCCCCGATAGCGATGGAGGGCATTGCGCCGTTGCGGTTCACCCCGTAATCGATGTAATTCCACTCGAACTTTCGCCCGTTGGTCAGCAGCACTTCCCGCAAAGCGTCGGTGAGCCAGGCGTGCTCCCGGGAGGGGCAGAACATGGCGTCCAACGTGACGTACGACGCTTTTTGCAGGCCTAGCAAAGCGGGCCAGCGCTGGGTCGCGGGGAAGGGCGCATTCGAGTAGGAATAGGGCAACTGGTCGCCGTAATCATCGGCGTACACGAGCAGCGCCAACTGAACCTGCCGCAGGTTCGAGGCGCACACGGACGCCCGAGCCAATTCCCTTGCGCTGCGCAGCGCGGGCAGCAGGATAGAGATCAATAGCGCGATGATCGAGATGACCACCAATAACTCGATAAGCGTGAATGCGGGCGCTTGGCCTGATCGGCAGCGTAGGTTGGCCGTCGGGGTGGACATGACTGACCTCCGAATGGAACGTTGACTGAAACCTGACACCGCTTGACGCGACGGATCGCGTCGGCGTTCGTCCTATTCTTTGAACGGCGCACAGCTTTGCCCCGGCACGAATCGCACCGGCAGGGTCTGCTGGTAGGGCACATCCTGCCCCGCCACCACCTGGGCGAGCCGCGAGGCGGCCTGCCTGCCGACCTCGGGCCAATCGCAGGTCACGTGATCGAACTGGACGCCCGGCAGGTAGGACTGCATCGGGTAGAGGCCGTAGTCCGTGGTGACGATGCTGATGTCCCGCCCCAGCCGCTCGCGGAAGCGCGGGTCCGGCGTCAGGTGCTCCAGGTAGCTGGAACTGGTCAGCAGGAACGCCTGCACCGTCGTGCGGTTGTCCATGAACACGTCGAACAGCAGCGTCGACAACCGGCGTTCGCTGAAGGGCTTGGGGTCGATGAACTGCGTCACGTGGTCGAAGCGCGCTGACCGCTTGGCGTACACCTGCGTCAACGCCCGGACCCATGTCTGCCCCCACGTGCTGATGATGTCCTTGGCCAGCACGGCGTAGGTCTTGTGGCCCAGCGACACGAGCCGGTCGTCGAGCAGTTGCGCCGCCTGCTCCCAGTCCGGGCTGATGCTGTAGATCCCCTCGCCCGACTCGCACCGGCCGGCCACCACCACCGGAAAAATCTTGGCGGCGCGGCGGACCAGCGGCATCTGCTGGCTCTGCGGGTTGAGCCAGATCAGCCCCACCACCTTCCGCTCGCGCACCTGCTGGAGCCAGTCGTCCTCGTTGACGGGGTGCTCCTGCGCGTGCAGCACGCTGATGTGGCAGGCCTGCTCGTCGGCCCATTTGGAGATGCCTTCGAAGACGGTGGAGGTGTGCCACGCTGTCGTCGAGTCGGCCCACCAGGGGGGCACGAAGCCGATGGCCTTGCCCTTGAGGCTCTCCACGATCGAAATACGCAGCGGCTGAAGGTAGGTGCCCCGGCGCGGCCGACGCACCACCGCTTCCTGCTCCTCCAGCACCCTCAGCGCCCGGCGGACCGTGTCGCGGGCCACCGAGTATTGGGCCGCCAGGGTGTGCTCGTCGGGCAGCCGCACGGGCGATTTCAGCTCGCGCCGCTGATTCAGGAGCATCTGGACAATCTGGGTGTATCGAACGCTCGTCATGGTGGCTCGGTGATCTCTCGGCCCTGCCGGTCGGCAGCCTCCTCGCAGCGCCGCCGACCGGCTCCCACCTACTTCAGCAGCGGTTTACGCGACCCAACGAGCCGCGCCGCTGCGCTTCATCTCATCAGGCTGCGCCCTTTCGGCGGCGCCCCAGCAGCAGGCCGCCCAGCGCCAGCAGGCCCAGCGATGCCGGCTCGGGAACGATCTGGTTGATCGAATCGAAGTAGACCGAATCGTACGAGTTCCCGGTATCGGTGACGATCATAAAACCCAGGTAGCTGAAGGTGTTGGTCCCGTTGCGGGCCGCGGCGCCCGAGGCGCTGCCAAGAAGCGTATTGTCTGTCGAGTACACATTCAGTTCATACGTGGCGGTGGCGGGGTGAACATCCAGGACGAACAGGTACATCTGCCCCGCCACGAGCACAACCGCATCCACGCCGCCTAGCTGCAACGCGGTGACCGCGCTCCCGTCGCGATACATGAAGCGGGTGGTGCCCGAAAAATTGGCAAAACCGACGCGCACGCCGTTGAAGCTGCTAGCGGTGTCCAGCACCTCCATGGCGGCGGTATTGATCAGGCCGTCGTCACCCGGCACATACGCCAGATAGGCCGACACGGTGAAATCCGTCGTCAGGGGGTCAGGGCCTTCGAGGGCATGGGTGGCCCGGTGCGAATTGTTGGCGATCGTATCCCGCCTGCGGACGCGGCCCAGTTGCGTGCCATCGACGGCGTTGACGCCATCGGTGCCGCTGGTGATCACCTGAGCGTCGCGGGAGCTGTTGTCGCCCTGGCTGAAGGCGTTGGCCCAGTCATTCTGGCCGCCGAGCGTGCCGACGCTGTAGCCCTCACCGCTTTCGAGGCTCGTCGTGAAGACCGCCGACGCCGATGAAACGCCCCAGATCAGGAACAGGCCCAACAGCGAGCAACGGATCAAGCCGACGTGCGATTGACCAAACATGGGATCCTCCTTATGCGTTAGATGGTGAAAACCGATCCGTGAGCGATGCAGTGACGACAAGGCAATGAGCACCCGATCCAAGCAAAACTCGTAATTGACCATATACAATTAAGCATCATTAAACTTTATTGTCGCCCATTCGCCCTCCAGTGTCAATGAAAAATGTAGTCAATTGCGCAAATTTCTGTCTATGCTGCCGGCCAGGATATTGGTATCATGGCATCAGTAGGGCGTTGAGTTAATTTGTCCCTATACATTTGGTTGATTCGTGCCAAGAGTGCGGACGAGCGGCGGCGAATCAGGAGCGATGGCCTAATTATGAAGATGAACACCCGCGAGGCTGGCGGAGGCAATGGGGCGGCGATTCCACAGGAGATCCCGGTGATCGAGGCCGCGGGCACGCCGAGCCAGATCGGCTGGATCACCGGCCAGGCGATGCGCGAGGGGATCCGGACGCATCTTCAATATTTCCCGCCTCCACCCAGGGGGCGCAACTGGCCTCGACGACGCGATGCGCTGATCGACACGCTGTCCCGCCTGGCGCCGCAGTCTCTGGAGGAGATGCAGGCGATCGCTGACGGCGCAGCGGTC
>DASVCG010000467.1:0-3670 GCA_036381755.1 Phycisphaeraceae bacterium
ATAGCTCGGATGCACCGCCAACAGCCCGCCCTGGGTCTCCTGATCCCCGCCTTTTTCGGGGACGCGAAGGAGCCTGTCCTCCGAATTGAACGGGCAGACCTCCTGGCACACGTCGCAGCCGGCGATCCAGTCGCCCATGGCCCGGTGCAGGCTCGGGTCGATCGGGCCGCGGTGCTCGAGGGTGAGATAGCTGATGCAGCGGGTGGCGTCGATGGCCCGCCTGCCGGTAAGGTCAGGGTTCTCAATGCATTGCGTCGGGCAGGCATCGATGCAGCGGGTGCAGGTGCCGCAGTGGTCCGCGGGCACGACGGTGCGGCCGGGAAAGCCCGCCTGGGCCGAGTCCTGGATCGCCAGCGTGGTCAGGATCAGGCCCAAGAGCGTCCAGGAGCCGTGGCGGGGGTGGATCAGGAGCGTGTGCTTGCCCACCCAGCCCAGGCCGGCCCGCATGGCATGCTCGCGCTCCAGTGCTGGAGCGGTGTCCACCGTGCAGCGGAACGCCGCGTCGGGGAACCGCTCGCGCAGGGCGTCCGCCATCTGGTGCAGCCGCTTCTTGATGACCTTGTGGTAATCCTCGCCCCAGGCGTACCGTGCCACGCGCCCCCGGACGCGCCCGCGGGGAAGGGGTGAATCGCCAGACGCTGAGGATGGGCGAGCCTCCGCTTCCGCAGGGGCCTGACTGGGGTGGTGGTAGAGGTCCGCCACCGCGATGACCGAGCGTGCGCCGGGGAGCAGGCGGGCTGGATCGAGCCGCAGGTCCAGATGCTCAGCCAGGTAGTGCATTTCGCCGTGCCGGCCCTCGCTGATCCACTGCCGGACGGTCTCAGCGTGCTCGCTGGGCTGGGCGGGGGCGATCCCCACCAGGGCGAACCCCAACTGCTGGGCCAGCTCCATCACCAGCCGGGCGCGCGGGGCCAGATTCTGGGCGTCCTGCGAGGGCATAGCTTCCAGTTTAGGCCGCTTCCACGGATAGGGGGCGGACGGCAGGGGGCAGGGGGCTTTTAATCCAATGGGCGATCAGCCATTGGCGCTGGGGCATCGCCTCGCTCCTGGCGGAAGTTGGCGGGTCGGCTCTGGCCTACTACAATCCCTTCCCTAAACCGACAGCTTGGCCATACCTATGCCGTACGACCTCAAGCCCATTGACGTAGACGTCGAAACGACGCCTTACATCCGCCCGGAAGAGCAGCGGGGCGACCGCTGGACGCTCAACTTCGGGCCCCAGCACCCCTCCACCCACACCACCTTGCGGCTGGTGCTGGAGCTTGACGGCGAGCGGGTCGTCCGGGCGGTGCCCCACATCGGCTATCTCCATTCGGGCTTCGAGAAGCTGGGCGAGGCGCTGGACTACAACCAGTACGTCACCATCGTCAGCCGGATGGACTACATCTCGCCCATCGCCAACGACATCGCCTGGCACACCGCGGTGGAGAAGCTCTTCGGCATCGACCTGACCCCCCGCTGCAAGGTGGTGCGCACCATCCTGGCGGAGCTGGGCCGCATCCAGAACCACCTGCTGTGCATCGGCGCCGCGGCGATCGACCTGGGCGCGTTCACCGCCTTCCTGCTGGGCTTCAACGAGCGCGAGCGCATCTACGACATCATGGACTACGTCTCGGGCCAGCGGTTCCACCCCGACTACACCCGCGTGGGCGGGACGATGATGGACCTGCCCGACGAAGAGACGTTCAAGCTGCTGGTCAAGAAGTTCATCCGCGAGCAGTTGCCCCCCGCTGTCAAGGACATCGAGGCCCTGCTCACGAAGAACCGCATCTTCCGCGACCGCACCGAGGGCATCGGCGTCATCAGCCGTGAGGACGCCATCGCCTGGTCGCTTTCGGGTCCGGTGGCCCGCGCTTCGGGCGTCCGCCGGGACGTCCGCAAGGACGAGCCCTATCTGTGCTACGCGGACAACTGGGACGGCCAGGGGGCTGAAGCGGTCCAGTTCAAGGTGCCCGTCGCCACCACCGGCGACGTGTACGCCCGCTACCTGGTCCGCCTGGAAGAAGTCAGGCAATCCGTCCAGATCATCGAGCAGCTCATCGACCGCATCCCGCCCGGGCCGATGAACGTCTTCCCCGAAGGCAAGACGGTCAAGCCGCCCAAGGCCGAGGTGTATGGTTCGATCGAAGGGCTGATCCAGCACTTCGAGCTGATCATGACCAACCGCGGCTTCGAGCCGCCCGTGGCGGAGGTGTACGCCGCCAACGAGACCGCCAACGGCGAGCTGGGCTACCACATCGTCAGCGACGGCGGGGCCCGGCCGTGGCGCGTCCGCACCCGACCGCCCAGCTTCATCCACTTTTCCGTGTTCCCGAAAATGATGGAGGGCCACCTGCTGGCCGACGCGGTGGCGGTGCTGGGCAGCCTCAATATCATCGCCGCGGAGCTGGACCGATAACGTGTTAAGCCCCAAGCCCCGCACGTGAGCCCCAAGCCGGGCCGCGGGCCTCAAGGGCTTTGCAACTGGGATTTTTGGATCTTGGATTGACCCATGGCGTGGATCACGAAAAACTCAGCGGGCGCGACCATCCCCCGGCGGAGCGAGCCCTACCTCGATGAGGCGTTGAAAGAGCGGCTGGAGCGGGAGGTGGTGTCGCGCTACCCCTCCCGGCGGGCCGCCACGCTGCCGGTCCTGCACGCCCTCCAGGAGAAGCACGGCTACCTGCCCCACCAGGCCATCGAGGAGGCCGCGGCCTTCCTGGGCGTGCCGGCGTCCGAAACGCTCGACACCGCTTCGTTCTACGAGGAGTTCTGGGTCAACAAGCCCAAGGGCCGGTACGTGATCTGGGTGTGCCAGAGCCTGAGCTGCGAGATCCTGGGCGAGCCGACGCTCACCGACCGGCTGCGGGACAAGCTGGGCATCGAGGTGGGCGAGACGACGCCCGACGGCAAGTTCACGCTGATGAAGGTCGAGTGCCTGGGTTCCTGCGGCACCGCCCCGTGCGCATTGGTCAACGAAAAATTGCACGAGAACCTGACGCCGGAGAACTTTGAGAAGATCCTCGATTCGCTGGAGTGAGCCGCCTGGTGGTTGCGATGGGCCTGTTTCACCAGCTTTGCCGCAACGCCGGCCTGATGATCCATCACATCATCCGGCCCGTGGGGGGTCACGCCCAGCGGCGGCAGGTGAGCCGGCAGGTGGAAGAAAAGAAAGTCAGCGACACGATCACCCTGCGGCGAACCACGATCGAGGAGATCGAGATCAAGAACCAGCCCCTGCCCCCGGAACCCCCGGAAGAGTCTTCGGCAGGGCCGCCGAAATAGCCTCCGGAAGGGCGCAGGGCACGAGTCAGGGGTCAGGCCATGACGCCCGCTGGACGGCGAAACGCCGGCCGAATGGTTTTATTAAGACGAACGGTCGAAACACGATGCCACTGAAAGAACCCGTCCTGTGCAAGCGCATCCCCACGCCGCCGTGGGGTGATCCGGCAGACCGCAAGCTCATCACCTATGAGGAGTACGTCCGCACCGGCGGCTACCAGTCGCTGGAGAAGGCGATCCAGATGACGCCCAAGGAGGTCATCGACATCGTCAAGGCCAGCGAGCTGCGCGGCAGGGGCGGGGCGGGCTTCCCCGCGGGCATGAAGTGGTCCTTCCTCCCGCCCGAAGACGGCCAGCGGCGATACCTGGCCATCAACGCGGACGAGTCCGAGCCGGGCACCTTCAAGGA
>DASVCG010000468.1:0-2632 GCA_036381755.1 Phycisphaeraceae bacterium
TGCGCCTGCCCCCTGCCGTCTGCCCCCTGCCCCCTAGCTTCATCAGCCGCCCAGGAGGCGTTCGACGAAGTGGATGTCCACATCGCCGCGGAGGAAGTTGCCGTTGCGCATCAGGTCGGCGTGGAGGGGGATGGTGGTGCGGATGGGCTCGATGCGGAACTCGTGTAAAGCCCGGCGGAGGGTGGCGATGGCCTGCTCGCGGGTGGGCTTGTGCACGATGAGCTTGGCGATCATCGAGTCGTAATGGGGCGGGATGCGGTAGCTGGCGGCGCAGTGGGTGTCGACCCGCACGCCCAGGCCGCCGGGCGGATCGAACCGCTCGATCAGGCCGGGGCATGGAGCGAACTTGTTGGCCGGGTCCTCGGCGTTGATGCGCACCTCGATGGCGTGACCGCGCGGCTGAATGTCCTTTTGCGTCAGCGGCAGCGGCTCGCCCGCGGCGATGCGGATCTGCGCCTGCACGATGTCCACGCCGGTGATCATCTCCGTCACCGGGTGCTCCACCTGCACGCGGGTGTTCACCTCCATCAGGTAGAAGCGCTTGTCCCGGTCCAGCAGGAACTCGACGGTGCCGGCGGAGTGATATTCAGCGGCCTTGCACAGCCGAAGGGCGGCCTTGCAGATCTGCTGGCGGGTCTCCTCGTCCAGGACGGGGCAGGGCGCTTCCTCGATGAGCTTCTGCTTGCGCCGCTGGAGGGTGCAGTCGCGTTCGTAGAGGTGGACGAGGTTGCCGTGCGTATCGCCCAGCACCTGCACCTCGATGTGGCGGGCGTGCTCGATGAATTTTTCGATGTAGACGCCCCCGTCGCCGAAGGCGGCCTCAGCCTCGGCCATGGCGGCCTTGAGGCCCGAGCGGAGGGAGATGTCGTTGTGGGCGACGCGCATGCCCCGGCCGCCCCCGCCGGCGGAGGCCTTGATCATGACGGGGTAGCCGATCTCCCGCGCGACCTTGAGCGCCTGCTCCTCGTCGTCGATCTTGCCCTTGGAGCCGGGCGAGGTGGGCACCTTGTGCTTGATCGCCAACTGCCGGCAGGCCACCTTGTCGCCCAGAAGCTGCATGCTCTGGACGCTGGGCCCGATGAATTCGATGTTGCAGGAGCGGCAGACCTCGGCGAAGTGGGCGTTCTCGGCCAGGAAGCCGTAGCCGGGGTGGATCGCGTCGACGTTGGCGACCTCGGCGGCGGCGATGATGCGGGCGATGTTGAGGTAGGACTCGCTGGGGCGGGGCGGGCCGATGCAGATGGCCCGGTCGGCCAGGCGCACGTGGGCGGCGTCGCGGTCAGCGGTGGAGAACACCGCGACCGTCTCGATGCCCATCTCGCGCGCCGCCCGGATGATCCGCACGGCGATCTCGCCTCGGTTGGCAATGAGAATTCGGGAAAACATACGCCAGGTACACCAGGGCGCAGGCGGCAGACGGTCGAACGCGGGCGGGCGTCCGCCGGCTGCCTGGCTTGCGGCCGCCTCCTCGCTACGTGGGTTGGATCTCGAACAGCGGCTGGCCGAACTCGACCGCCTGGCCGTTTTCGACCAGCACCCGCCGAACGGTCCCGCTGGTCTCGGCCTTGATCTCGTTGAAGACCTTCATGGCCTCGATGATGCACACGACGGTGTCCGGCTCGACGCGGTCGCCCACCGCCACGAAGGGGGGAGCGTCGGGGCTGGGGGCGGCGTAGAAGGTGCCGACCATGGGGCTGTCGATGGTCTGGCCCTCGCTGGGGGCAGGTGCGGCCGCCGGGGCCTGGCCCGCGGGCGGCGCTGCCGGGGCGGGCGATGCCGGCGCCGGGGGCGCAGCGGCCTGGGGCGCAACGGGAGCCTCTCCCGCGGCCCAGACGGGCGACCCCTCCCGGCGACGAAGCTTGACCCGCTCCCCTTCCCCTTCGAGGTCCAACTCCGTCAAGTCGTGGTCGGTCATCAACTTGACTAGCTGCCTCAGCGTTTTCAAATCGATCATGGATCGCCTTTTGGATGCCATCGTGTCAGGCGGCGTTCTGCCGGCTCCCCCCTTCCTGCCGGACCGACTCCAGGCGGCCCGGGCCCCCCGGCCGGTGACGCACAACCTTTTAGATCATCGCGGATTTCAGGTCCTTGGGCAAACGGCTGAGCACCTGCGCCCCGCGGGGGGTCACCAGCACATCGTCCTCGATCCGCACGCCTCCGATGCCGGGCAGGTAGATGCCCGGCTCGACCGTCACCACGTGGCCCGGCTCAAGCTCGCCCTTATCGGACCGAGGGGAGAGGGTGGGCATTTCGTGGATGTCCAGGCCGATGCCGTGGCCCAGCGAGTGGCCGAACTGCCTGCCGTAGCCGGCCCGCTCGATCAGCCGACGCGCCGCTGCGTCGACCTCCTTGAGGGGCTTGCCGGGGGCGATGGCATCGATGGCGGCGAGCTGGGCGTCGAGCACGATCTGGTAGATCTCGCGCAGCTTGGGGGGCATGCGACCCAGGGCCACCACGCGGGTCAGGTCGGAGCAGTAGCCCCCCCACCGGGCACCCCAGTCGATGAGCACGATGCCGTTTTTGCGCAGCTTGCGCGGGCCGGGGATGGCGTGCGGGAGGCTGGCGCTAGCGTCGGCGGCGACGATGGTGGGGAAGCTGGGGCCGTCAGCGCCCAGCTTGCGCATCTGGTATT
>DASVCG010000469.1:0-10464 GCA_036381755.1 Phycisphaeraceae bacterium
CGATCGCTGCCGCCAGCAGGTCCATGGCCTCGAGCACGTTGAACACCAGTGTGCTTTCCCACACGTTCAGGTCCAGCTCGCCGTGGTCGAGGGCGGCCTGACAGGCGTGGTGGGCGCCCATCGCCTGGAAGCCGGCTTGGATCAGGAACTCCGGGATCACCGGGTTCACCTTTCCGGGCATGATCGAGGAGCCCGGCTGAACGGCAGGGATGCGGATCTCACCCAACCCCGCCTCCGGCCCGGAGGCCATGAGCCGGAAGTCCTTGGCGATTTTGATCAGCCCGCGGGCCAGGATGTCGAGCTGCGCCGAGACCTGCACGATCGGGTCCGGGTTTTGTGCCGCGTCGAACAGGTTCTCCGCCCGGCGGTAGCTGGGGTCGCCCGCCGCTTCGGCCAGGGCCGGGGCGATCTGCTCCAGGTACGCCGCGGGCACGTCGCAGTGGCGGCCGACGATTGTGCCTCCCAGGTTCACCGCGTACAGCTCCGCCACTGCCCGGCCCAGGTGACGGCAAGCGCGTTCAAGGAAGCACCCGTATCCGCCCAGCAGGTCCTTGAAGGTGATCGCCACGGCGTCCTGTAGGCAGGTCCGCGCAATCCGGACATGCTCCTGGAAAGCGACGGCCTTTTCATTCAACGTCTCGTTCAACCGTGTCAATGCGCTTCTCAGGCTAGGCCATTTGAGGATGATGGCGATGTGGCACGCGGTGGGGTAGACGTCATTGGTGGACTGGTGCCGGTTGACGTGGTCGTTGGGATGAACGAGGCGGTACTGGCCACGGCGCCCGCCCAGTATTTCCTCGGCCAGGTTGGCCAGCACCTCGTTGGCGTTCATGTTAGCGCTCGTGCCGCCGCCGCCGTGGAGGTAGTGGATGGGAAACTGGTCGAAGAACGCCTCTTTCCGTTCCCGCACCTCGCGGGCAGCTTGGATGATGGCGTCGGCCTGTTCGGCTGAGATGAATCCGTTGGCGCCGTTGACCCGGGCGGCGGCCTGCTTGATGAGCATCAGGCCCTCGATCAGCGTGGGGAAGCTCCCGATCGTCTTGCCCATCCCCAGGGGGAAGTTCTCAAGGGCACGCTGGGTCTGAGCGCCGTATAAAGCCCCGGCCGGTACTTCCACGGCTCCGAGCAGGTCGGTCTCGACACGCGTTCCTTCAACTTCTTCATTCAACCTCTTCATTCAACGCTTCTCCTGCGTCTGATCGGATCGCCGCGTCTTCCAATCACGAGTGTGACGATGAGTTCCCGTGCACCTCTCGGAACACGCGGAGGAAGTTGCCGCCCAATATCCCTTGGATCTGAGCGTCCGTGTAGCCGCGCTCCACCAGCCCCCGCGTGAACGCCGGCAGACACGTTATCGTCTCCAGCCCCCGGGCATAAGGAATGTTAGGATCGTCCACCGGCTGCCCCGGTCCCGCGACCCGGCGGGACTGGATGACCATGTCCTCGGCCCGGTCGACGTAGTCGGGTCCTATGGCCACGTGCTCCGCCCCGGCCACCTTGACCAGGTGATCCACGTGATCCAGCACGTCCGACAGCGTCGGATTGGCAGGCGACACGAATCGGCCGAGGAAGACCACCCCGACCACCCCGCCGCTTGCCGCGATGCCCCGGATCTGGTCGTCGTCGAGGTTCCGCGGGTGATCGCACAGGGCCCGCGCGTTCGAGTGTGAGGCGATGACCGGCTGGCGCGACAGGGCCAGCACGTCGCGCACGCCCGCCCGAGAGAGGTGCGACACGTCGATCAGGATCCCGAGCCGGTTCATCTCCTCGATCAACGATCGGCCGAAGTGGGACAGCCCCGCGTTGGAGGGCTCCGCGACCCCATCGGCTACCTGGTTGCGCTGGTGCCAGGTTAGGGTCATGATCCTCAAGCCCAGTCGCCAGTAGCACCGCAGCAGCCCCAAGTCCATCTCCACCGGCTCGGCCCCTTCCATCCCCAGCATCAACCCGACCTTGGATTCCGCCTTGGCGCGGACCACGTCGTCGGGCGTCAGCACGGGGATAAAGCAGGCGGGGCTCTCGTCGATCTCCTGCGCGATCGCGTCAGCCATCAGGAGAAAGTTCTTCACCGCGCTGGTCTGGTACGGGTACGGGTCGAGGCCGAATTTGGCCATGGTGCACAGCACCACCACATCCACGCCCGCCTGTTTCCAGCGGGGGTAGAACAACCGCTCCATCACATGGGTTTCGCCCCGGCCGCGACGGCGAAGCATCTCCAGGTGGACATCGCTATGGGCGTCGATCACCAAAGATGCTTGGTGAAGCTGATCCGCACGGTGTTGCTGATCATCGACTAAAGGTGAATCTATTCTTTCGTCAACCATATCTGCACGATCCACTCTCTACACACGGCTCCGCCACCGGAGTTTGGTTCCTACATGCGGTTGGCATGTTCCTTCGCTACGTTATGAGGTACACTTCTGAGGCTCGCTTATCCATTATTTGAGAGCGCGATTAACTAAGGCGGTCGAGCAGCGACTGGAAGGCGGTCTGCACGGCTTGGTCGAGGCCGGGCGCGAAAGGCGCGGGGCCAAAACTGAGATAGGGGCTGGAACCAGCCACCTCGTAGCCTCCCTCGGGCAGCAGCGCATCGGTGGGCAGGTAGCCGAGGGAGTGCTGCGTGTAGCCCCAGGCCGCGAACCGGCGGTCGGGCAGGGCCTGACGCAGGACATCAATCCACTCGGCGACGGGCTCGCCTGGCAGGTGGGCGACGAAGTGATCGTCATCCAGGCGGATCAGGCCAACCGGCCAAGGCTGAGCGCGGCAAGGCGGCGGGCCGTCGCTCAGGCGGTGGACCCAGTATCGACCGATTTCGCGCTGCCGATCATTGTCGGACTCGGCCAGTCGCCGCCAGTGCTCGATCGGGGCAGGAGGTTCGCGGCGGGCGAGGAACCAGTGTTCGGCCGCGCCGAGGTTCAGCGTCAACTCCTGACCGGGTTGATCCAGCGTCCGCAGCACATCCGTGGCGATCTGTTGACCCACAGCATCCACGTCTTCCGGGCGCGAGGATCGGAAGCGGTGCTGGTCGAGATCCGCCAAGATGCGCGGGCGGATGTTGCCCGCCAGCCCCTGCATGAACTGGCAATGCACGTCTTCCCCCAGCGTCTCGCTCAGGCTCCGCCGGGCGCGGCCGGGCCAGTCGGCCGAGATGCTCTGCCAGGCGAAGCCGTAGACGATCACCGGGTGGCAGCCGTGGCTGAAGACGATGGCCCGTCGGGCGGAACCCTCAGCCGCGGCTAGTTCCAGCACCCAAAGCTGACGGTGGTAAGCCCCCTGCTCGTTGGGCCCCATGGTGACACCTTGATCGGTGGGCAGCCGGCGATTGATGCCGATGTCGCTCGAGCCTTCGCGCCAAGTCACGCGGACGGGGCGGAGGGTATCCATGGCCTGGACGGCCAGAGATACCATGCGATTACGCAGGATTTCCAAGTATGTCAACACTTCTGGCACGGCGGGTGCGAGCGTGGCATACCCTGCGTGGTGGGTCATGGGTCCACTGTGAGTGTGCGAGCAGTTGATGCAGACCGCATCGGGACTCGCGGCCGTGGCGGCAGCGATGGCAAAACGCACATCGGCGCAAAAGCTCTCAGGCAGATTCACCACCTCTACTGAAAGCCAGACCACCCGCCGGCCCTCGCCGTCTTCGAGCACCAGGGCCTGCGCCTGCAACGGGTCGAGCACCTCGGTCCCCGGCGCAAAGCGCGGCCCCCGCCCGCCCATTGGCAGCCCCAGTGGCGGTGTGATATCGGTCGATGCCCACCCTGCTCGACCGCCTCTCATCACATTACTCATCAATTGCCACTCCCGACTTTCAGAGCGTGTGACGCCCTGTGGCGCTGGACGATACGACGTTGAGTTTGACCGCTCAAGAAACCAACTGCACATTCGCTGGACGAACTCAGGGCTGCGGTATTGATGGGGCTACCCCAGCGGGAAGAAACCAACGATCCGGGCCAGCCGCGAAAACCGGCACAATGGCGCCGCTGACGCTGAAGCTCGCCAGGTCGCCCGGCTCCAGTTCGATCACCTCCGGCGTGCCCGGTACGTCGCCGACCCGCGGGCCCAGCCAGACGATCGCGTCAAGGGGGCCGTCCTCCAGCGGGCACTTCGTCTTCGACAGCAGCAGCGACACCGGCGGCACCGGGTCCACCTGGTACATCAGTTCGTCCGTCACCGCTTCGACCCCGAGGATCGATTGATCGGCGAAGCACCGGGCAGACCATACCGCCGTCAGTACACAGATAACGACCGCACCTGACCAAACCACAGAAAAACCACTATTCATTTCAAATTCCCAACGAATTGGCACCACCCGCCTGCTCAGTTTCAATACCACCCTCAAAACCTGTTGGTGCGAGAACGGCACCGGACACTGGCGGGATCCTCCGGGCACTTACCATGCTTACTCCCATTTAAATCCGCCCGTCCAGATAATGGTCATAGGTAGAAATGGGCATTTCCTCTAGGGTTCGGCCATCCGCGTGGCCGTCGAGGTAGACGAACTGGCTTCGGCCCGAGTCGGCATAGAGAAGTTCGGTGATATGCGCCGCTCGGAACTCACCATGGTATACCAACCGATTGCTTCTTGCCCCAAACTACTCGTCTGTGATCGAAAGAGAGAAATTTCGATCCCGACAGGATCAGAAAAGTTGCGTCGATCGAGGAGAAACCTGCGCAGTTGGCGATGCACATGTATGTTCCAGATGATCTGCCCAACGCCGATGAACTGGCTCGTAAATCTCAATTACACACTCTACCCTAAAAATAATACAAATCCTAGCGCTGCCGAACCATTCATAAAACCGGCGCCAAGCCTACAAAAAAACGATATATTGGAGTGGTACCCCTGCTCCCCCGGCAGCGGAAGGCAATGCGTCGAGTGGCCGGATCGGGGTGGGGCGATCTCATGAGGCGTATGCCTGGTACACCGTTGAACTGGGATCGCGTCCACGTCCGGCTCGGCAGGTCGGAACGCTCGCTGTGGCGGAGTGATCACCAGCTCGACGCGGCGTGGTTCGCGTCGCGCGTGATCGGCTTCGACTTCTGGTTCATCTGGAACGGCCGGGGCTTCATCCGTCCGGTGGAGGGTCAGCCCATCCGGCTCCACCCCGGTGTTTGTCTATGGATGCGGCCGGGCCAGTTCTGCGAGGCGTGGTCGGAGTCGGGCTCACGGCTGGGGCTCAGTTTCTTCCACTTCAAGCTATACGAGGATGGCGACCGACTCATCGAGCCCGAGGAGCTCGCGGAGTTGCCGTTCTACTACGAAGCGATGGAATTCACGCACTTCGATGTGCTCACGCGGCAGGTGCTCAACCGGACGAAGATCGAGCACGCCAAGCAGTTGATGCGTACCACCCGCCTGCCGGTTCATGAAATCGCCAGCGATTTGAACTACGGCAATGCATTCCACTTTTCAAAGCAGTTCAAGGATTATGTGGGCCTATCGCCACGTGCTTTTCGCAACGCAGAAAACCTTGGCGCGTCCACCGGACGGGGCTCACCCCGAGGGAAGCCGAGGTTTCAGCCCTTCGAAAGAAGTCCGCCGCCGTTTGAGGCCCCCGGATCGCCTCAATCTTCACGAGCGTCCCATGATTCCGGGGACAACAAGTTTTAAGTTCGCCAGCGCCACCACAGACCGCTTCATGCGAGCCACCGATGCACCGTTACGAGATCATCTATCCGAGTACGAATAGCATCAACTACTCCAAGCCGATCACCGCCTTGGTGCTTCAGCCGGACCACGTCGGCCCGGAAACGGGTGTGATGCTGTTCACTCACGGCTGGGGTGGCAACCGGTTCCAGCACGAGGACAAGATGGTCGAAGTGGCGGATCGCTACAACCTGATTGCCATGTCAGTGGAGTACCGCCAGAGCGGGTACGACTTCGATCCGGTTGCCGGACGGGGAGCATATCGGCCGTATGACGCGAGTTTCCTCCAAGTGCTGGATGTGCTCAACGGGCTGCGGACCTTGCTCCGCGAGCGGCCGATGATTGACCGCCGACGGCTGTACCACTATGGAGGCAGCCAAGGGGGACATATCGCGTTGCTCAGTGCAGTCTACGCTCCCAAGACCTTTGCTTGGATATATGTGTCATGTCCGCTGACTCATCTTGACGATCGCGTCCAGGACTGGGCCGGCCGGTGGTTCGCACCGCACGAACTGGCTGCACGTGATGTGTTGGCCCTGGCAAGCAGGATCGACTGTCCCATTTACCTGGAATACGGCGATGCGGACAACGTCGTGGACTGCGAGGCGCACGCGCGTCGCCTGATTCCGAAGTTGGAAGCCGTCGGGCGACTAGCCCGCTGTGTGTGCTATCCCGGGGGAGGCCACGACTTGGCCCCGACCACGACCAAGCTCCAAGCCTTTCGAGCCATGGCTGCGCATCTGCCTTGGGGCGCTCGCCGCGAGGACGAAGACAGCTTCGCCTCCGGCTCGTGCATTGAATTGCCCGCCGCCGAGTATCGGTTACAGATCGATTGGTCGCGACCAACGGATGCAGCGGATCTACTCAACTGGTATCCAGCCAGCCCGGACGCGTCCTGCTCATCCATTCGGCCACCGCTAGCAATGAGGTGAGGGATAATGTGCCGAGATGATTCGTTATGCTGAATCCAAAATGTGCAAGGAGGTCGTGAAGGGAGAGCGGCGCCTGGCAGCGAGGTAGAATCGCCCCCCGTTGTAGGGTGTTCTCTATTGTCGGCACCCTGCCCCTGCTGTGCTTACGGGCTTCCTGCGATCGCCACATGGTTCATCACCTCTGCGCGCTGCTTTGCCGCCTGGTCGAGTCCCTGCCGGCGAGATCCCCAAATCCGGTTCCTCAAGGCAGATGCGTCCCACTACGCTCCTAAATCTTGAATGTGCCAACCAAACCCCTTGAGTTGAGCGACGGCGGCGACTGGCACATGCTCCCTGGCGATGGCCATGCACAGCAGATCTGTCGGCCAGTTCATAGCAACGTAGGTTTAAATAAGAGGCGATGCTTTTAATCGGCCGATGATATCGTCCGGTGTCAAGTGGGCGAGCATTTACACCGACCCGCAACTGCTCGACGTGGCCGGGGCGCTGGACGCGCTGCCGGCGCTACCGCTGGAGGATGAGCCGCACGCAGACCGGGCGAAGGCCACCAGGACCGACGACCGAACGCTTGAACCACTGCTTGGACTGAACATCGACCAAACACGTCATTTCATGTCAAACGATAGCAGGAATCTTGCGGGCCGGCCTGACGGGCATCATTCCATCGGGCGAGGCGTAAGTGCTGATTCTGACCAAAGAAAAACGCCCACTGACAAGCTGTGTCACTGGGCGTCGGAAATGGAGCCGAAGGGGATCGAACCCTCAACCTCTGCATTGCGAACGCAGCGCTCTCCCAATTGAGCTACGGCCCCGCGCCAATAGGGTGGCGAGCTAACCATTTTGTGCCCCCGAAGCAGGCCGGTCAAGTGCCCACCCCCCAATAGACCCGCCCAAGCCCGTATGTCCGCCAAACCTCGCGTCGGATGAGCGGATTCCCCGCTGCTGGGCGACCCCGATGAGCCCCCGCAAAGCCCACCTGGTCACCGAGGCCCCGCAGCGTGCCAAATGCCCAGCTCCAGCGGGACGCGCCTTAGCCCGCAGCGGCAACCGGCGCAACGGGCTGGCCCTGCTGCTGGGCGGAGTCGAACGCGGCCAGGGAGACGCGGCTGGCGCGCCAGACCTCTTCCTGGGAGATCGGCGTGGGCCGGCCGGCGACCAGGTCGGCCATCAGCTTGGCGGACCAGTCGGCCAGGTCCTCGTAATCGCTGAACTCCAGTGGCTCCTGGGCGGCCTGCTCGGTCCAGATGTGGACGGTGTTGGCGTCGCCCAGGCGGATCTCGATCTTGCCCGTGCTGCCCTGGAGCCAGATGCGGCTGTCGCCGAAGCTTTTGGTGGAGGCGGGGTTGAGCCAGTCAACCTCGAAATGGGCCAACCGACCGCTGGGGAATCGCAGTGTGGCGTGGGCGAAATCCTGGAACTCGGGGTGGTCAGGCTGCGTCAGGTTGGCATGGACGGCGCTGATCCAGACGGGCTCCTCGCCGGTGAACCAGCAGCACAGGTCAACGTGGTGGGAGCCGATGTCGATCAGCGCCCCGCCGTTGCCTTCGCGCGTCCAGTGCCAGTCGGGCCGTTGGGGCGCGTTGAGCTTGTGAGGCCCCGAGGTGAAGACGCGGACCAGTTGACCGATGCGCCCGGCCTCCAGCGCTGCTTTGGCTGCGCGAAGCTGGGGGTAGCCGCGGAAGGGGTAGTACGTCAGGACCGGCTTGCCGTGGCGCTGAACCGCTTCGATGAGCTGATCCAGCACCTGATGCGTCAGGGCCAGGGGCTTATCCACCAGCGCGGGGACGCCTGCTGCGACAGCCTCCCGGGCCAGCTTCGCGCGGTCGCGGGGTAACGCGCCGATCAGGGCAAGCTGCGCTCCAGCGTCCAGGGCCTGCTGGGGCGTATCCAGGAACCGCACGTCGCCCAGCGTCGAGGCGGCCTTCTGACGGCAATTGGGGTCGGGCTCGTAAGCACCTGCCAGCACAGCCCCTGCGTGGGTCAGGGCGTGGTGGGCGATGCCCAGCACGTGCGGATGCGCCGCACCGAGAATGACGAACTTGAACATGGGTGTCCGCTCTCCTTTTTATGAGGAGGGTGCAACCTCACGACAGGCTGACGCGCCGGCCGACGACCTGGCCGCCAGCCGAACCAGCAGGCGGCTGCTGGGGGCAGCTTAGCATAACCTTCCCAGCCGATCCGTAAACCCATCGGGCCGCGGTTGATCGAACGCAGGAGCAGCGGGCCGGGCCGTGACGCTGGCGGGGCTCCTAGAATGGGTTAAAGTCTCGCCTGCTTGCCAGCGTGAGTTTGCGGTCTGGTTGAGCGTGAAGGGGGATATGGATGAAAGCGATGGTGCTCAGGGCGTGGGGTTCGCCCCAGGTGCTGCGCCTGGAGGATGTGCCCGAGCCGGAGGTGGGCGAGCACGACGTGCTGGTGGAGGTGCGCGCCGCTGCGGTCAACCCGGTGGACTGCAAGATCCGCCAGGGCGGCATGGGCCAGCAGCGGGCGTTCCCGGTGATCCTGGGCTTCGACGTCAGCGGGGTGGTGCGTCAGGTGGGGCCTCGGGTGCAGGGGCTGAAGGAGGGCGATGAGGTCTACGCCTCGCCGAGCTTGATCCGCCAAGGCGCCAACGCCCAGTACGTGGCGGTTGATGCGCGAACCGTGGCGCCCAAGCCCGGCAACCTGAGCCACACCCAGGCCGCGGTGCTGCCGCTGGTGACGATCACCGCGTGGGAGGCGCTGCATCGGCGGGCGGGCATCCATCCGGGCGAAACGGTGCTCATCCACGCCGGCGGGGGTGGGGTGGGGCACATCGCGATTCAACTGGCCAAGCTGCACGGCTGCCGGGTGCTCACCACCGCCAGTCAGCCCGGATCGATCGAGCTGTGCCGCAAGCTGGGCGCGGACGTGGTGATCAACTACGCGCAGGAGGATGTCGTCCGCCGGGTGATGGAGGAGACGAACAACCAGGGCTGCTCCGTCGTGCTCGACGCGGTGGGCGGCGAGGTGTTCGTCCAGTCACTGGACTGCGTGGCGGTGCACGGCCGGCTGGTGACGATCCTGCCGCCCCCGCCTGATGCGCCCATCGCCAAGCTGTTCCTCAAGGACGCGACGATCGCCCAGGAATTCATGGGCGCGCCGGCGATGTTCAACACGCACCCCGAAGCGCAGGGGCAGATCCTCCAGACCGTCGCGGAGCTGGTTGAAGCCCGCAAGCTGATGCCGCACGTGAGCCATGTTTTCCCGCTGGAGGAGCTGCCCAAGGCTCATCAGCAGCAGGAAACCCGCCACACGGTGGGCAAAATCGCCATCGAGGTGAGCCAGGGATGATGGGGGATTGGCGATAGGTAATCAGCGATTTCTGGCGGCTGATTGGCTGTGATGGGGCGATTCGACCGCTACCCGTCGCGGTCCACCATCTGCGTGAGGGTGCCCGCGTCGATGATGATGGATTGGGCCGTGATGCCTTGGGACTTGGGGCCCAGCAGGAAGGCCACCAGGTCGCCGACGTTGTCGTTGGTGACCAGTTGAGGCAGGAGCTGGTTTCGGCTGATCCACTGCTTCAAATAGGCTTCCACGTCGGGAACGACCCTGCCCATCACCTGCCGGGTCTGGGGGCAATCGACCATGCCGGGGATGATGCAGTTGACGCGGACGCCTTCGGGCCCGTGGTCGACGGCCATGCCGCGGGTCAGGGCTTCGATGGCGCCCTTGGAAGCGGCGTAGACGGAGAATTGCGGCATGGGCTGGCGGCCGTGGACGGAGGCGACGTTGACGATGGCTCCGCCGGGCTTGGTGATGGCCTGGAGCACCTGGCGCGAGAGGCGGAAGACCGCGCGGAGGTTGGTGGCCATGAGGCGGTCGAACTCTTCGTCGGTGATCTGCGTGAAGGGCTTCGTC
>DASVCG010000470.1:0-4575 GCA_036381755.1 Phycisphaeraceae bacterium
ATCGAGCTGCGCAACCACAAGGACGAGGCGGTAAAGGTGATCGTGAAGGAGAACCTCTACCGCTGGGTCAACTGGGAGATCACGCAGGCCAGCCACGATTATGAGAAGATCGACGCCCGCACGATCCACTTCCCCGTGGAGGTGGAGGCCGACGGCGAGCAGGTGATCACCTACACGGTGAAGTACACCTGGTAAGCGTTAAGCGGGCGCAGCGTGTTGGCGATGGCGCAGCACGCCAGGAGGCGGCGGGTGAGCGGACGAGAGCCGCCCGCAGCCTCAAACGCGGACGGCCTGTCGGCGACCGGTGGCCGCGGCCCGAAGCGCCGCCTGCGCCACCGCCACCGCCAGCAGGCCTGTTTCCGCGGGCGATTGGCACTCGGCCTTCCCCTCCACGCACGCCAGGAAGTGCTTGGCCTGTTGGGTGTACATGCGCATGAAGTCGACGCGCCGCTGGATCAGCTTCCGCTGGTTGTCCAGGTCGCACTGGCAAAAGTAAGCGTAGCGGGCGTGATCGAGCCGGCGCGGAGCCAAATCGCCCGGGCCGAAGATCACCGACCCGCGCGGCCCCAGCGCGTCCATCACCTGTCCGCCGGGCACGCCCCAGGACCAACTGAACAGCAACTGGTCGCCGCTGGCGTACTCCACGAGCACCGAGCCGGTGTCGATGCCGGTGGCGCGGGTGAGCTTGATGGCGCGGCCCTGCACGTTCTGGGGCCGGCCGAACAGGTGATTGGCGAAGTCGTAGTTGTGCACCGCCATGTCGATGAGCGGCCCGCCGCCCAGCCGCTCATCCACGAACCAGACGCCCGGCGCCTTGCCCGCCGCGACGCACCGCCACAGCACCGGCCGGCCGATGATGCCCTCCTGGATCATCCGCCCGAAGATGCCCCAGTGGTCGTCGAACCGCCGACAGTGCGCCACCATCAGCAGCCGCTTGGCCCGACGCGCCGCCTGGAGCATTCGCCTGGCATCAGCCACCGTCCGCGCCATGGGCTTTTCCACCAGCACCGGCAGGCCGCGACGCAGCGCGTCGATCGTGGGCGCGGGGTGATACAGCGTCGGCGGGGCGACCACCACCGCGTCCGCCTCTGCCTCGCGCAAAAGATCGCGATGGTCCGCATACGCCCGGGCGTGCGGGAATTCCTTGGAAAAACGCTCGCCTGCTGCGGGCGAAGGGTCCGCCCCCGCCACGACGCGGCAACCCCTGATCGCCGCGAACGTCTTCGCCTGCAATAGCCCCATCCCCCCCAGGCCGACAAACCCCAGTCGGATCATGCCCTGGCTCCTTGCGCTCCCTCACCGGCCACAGGGCATGCAAATTAGCCGAGCCGATCCGGGGGCACAACCGCTGCGGGAAACGACCGCCCGCCTGACGCGCCAGCGGCGGCCCCGCCCAGGCATCTACCGCATCGCTCCGCCCCGGCAGACCGCCCCGCGCCAGCGGGCTACAATGACTCTTAGCCATGAGCGAGGCGGACCGCCCATTCCGACTGGTTTCCGAATACCGCCCCACGGGCGATCAGCCCCAGGCGATCGAGGCCCTGGCGGCCGGCGTGCGCGCAGGCCAAAAGTACCAGACCCTCCTGGGCGCCACCGGCACGGGCAAAACCTTCACCATGGCCAACGTCATCGCCCGGCTCAACAAGCCCACGCTGGTCATCAGCCACAACAAGACCTTGGCCGCCCAGCTCTACGAGGAATTCAAGGAGCTGTTCCCCGACAACGCGGTTTGCTACTTCGTCTCCTACTACGACTACTACCAGCCCGAGGCGTACATCCCCCAGCGGGACATCTACATCGAAAAGGACGCGGCGCGCAACGACGACCTGGACCGCCTCCGCCTCGCCGCGACCAGCGCCCTGGTGAGCCGGCGGGACGTGATCGTGGTGGCCTCGGTCTCGTGCATCTTCGGCCTGGGTTCGCCCGACGAATACAAAAAATCGGTCATCAGCCTCACCTGCGGCCAGACGATCGAACGCAGGCAACTGCTCGGCGCGCTGACCGACCTGCAATACACCCGCTCCGACGTGGAGCTGAAGCGCGGCACGTTCCGCGTCCGCGGCGATGTCATCGAGCTGCACCCGGCCGGCGAAGAATTCGCCTACCGCATCGAGCTTTTCGGCGACCAAATCGACGCGCTCCAGATCATCCACCCGCTCACCGGCGAGCTGCTGGCCGAAGAGCAGGCCCTGTTCATCTACCCCGCGGTCCACTACGTCATGCCCCAGAACCAACTGGAGCGGGCGGTGCGCTCCATCCAGGAAGAATTGGACCAGCAGGTGATGAAGCTGCGCAGCCAGGGCAAGCTGCTGGAGGCCCAGCGGCTGCTGGCCCGCACCAAGTACGACCTGGAGATGCTCCAGGAGGTGGGCTACTGCTCGGGCATCGAGAACTACTCGCGCCACCTGGACGGCAGGCCCGCCGGCTCCAAGCCCTACACCCTGCTGGACTACTTCCCCGACGCCGCCAGCGGCCAGTACGTCGGCGAATACACCTACCGCACGCCCGAAAACCCCGAGCACCGCGGCGTTCCGCAGAATAGCCCGCCCCCGAGCCCGGCCCGCAACGGCCAGCGCGACTGGCTGCTCATCATCGATGAGAGCCACGTCACCATCCCGCAGCTCCACGCGATGTACCACGGCGACCGCCACCGCAAGGAGATCCTCGTCGAGCACGGCTTCCGCCTGCCCTCAGCGCTGGACAACCGCCCGCTGCGGTTCGAGGAGATCGAGAAGCTCTGGCCGCAGGTGATCTTCGTCTCCGCCACGCCCGGGCCTTACGAGCTGGAAAAATGCGGTGGGCAGGTGGTCGAGCAGATCATCCGCCCCACGGGCCTGCTGGACCCGCTCGTCGAGGTGCGGCCCGCTGCCACCCAGGTGCCCGACCTGATCGCCCTGGCCAAGGACCGCGCCGCCAAGGGTCAGCGCGTGCTGGTGACCACGCTCACCAAGCGTCTGGCGGAGGACCTGACCTCCTACCTGGACAAGGAGGGCGTGCGCTGCCGCTACCTGCACAGCGAGATCGAGACGCTGGACCGCGTGCAGATCCTGCGCGAATTGCGCGAAGGCGAGTACGACGTGCTCATCGGCGTGAACCTGCTGCGTGAGGGCCTGGATCTGCCGGAGGTTTCGACCGTGGCGATCCTGGACGCGGACAAGACCGGCTTTTTGCGCAGCCCCACGAGCCTGATCCAGCAGATCGGCCGGGCGGCGCGGAACGTGGACGCCTTCGTGGTGCTCTATGCCGACACGGTGACGCCCGCGATGCAGGCCGCCCTCGACGAGACCAACCGCAGGCGAACCAAGCAGGCGGAATACAACCGCCAGCACGGCATCACGCCCCAGACGGTGCAGAAGGCCATCCGCCGGGGTATCGAACTGGAGCTGCGCGCCCGACGCACCGCCCGCGAGGCGCTGGGCGTGGCCGACGAGGAAGAGTTCGACCGCGAGGAGCTGATCGGCCGGCTCGAGGAAGAGATGCTCGAAGCGGCCCAGCGGCTGGAGTTCGAACGCGCCGCCCAGTTGCGCGACCGCGTTCGGCAACTCCGCGCCACGCCGCAGATCGGCAAGGTCCGTCTGCGCCGCGACGGCTCCACCCCCACCAAGCCCGGCGCCCCCGGCACGCGCAGCCGACGCCGCAGGCGATCGTCCGGCCGGTGAGAATTAAATAAGAAAACTGCGGGCAGATTCCGACCCGCGCTGTTCACATCGGCTTGGGGGATGAGAACAGGGGCTTGTCCAGCCCCTCCCAGCGGTGAGCGCGGATGGCGGCGACGACGCGCTGGGCCGCATCCACCGCGGCGTAGCCGGCCTCAGCGTCCACCACCGGCCGACGGCCCGCCAGTGCTGACTCCAGAAAACTGGTCAACTGTGCCGTTAGAGGATCCTCCTGACCCGGAGGCAGGTCCATGGTCAATTCATCCACGTGCACCAGCGAGGGATAGTTCAGGTCGGAAAGGTCCTTGCCCTGGCGGAGCTGCTGACGCACCTGCTCGAGCGCACCCTCGTTCTGCGAGCGGCGGATCACCACCCCGCTTCGCCGCTGATAGTCCAGGCTCACGTAGGCCTCCTCGCTGAAGAGGCGCAGCTTGCGCTCGGTCTTGAGCGCAAGCCGCGAGGCGGTCAGGTCGGCCACGCTGCCGGATTCGAACACGATCCGCGCCGAGGCCACGTCCTCGTGCTCGCTGAGCACCGACACGCCCACCGCATCCACCCGGCGGATGGGCGAGCGGACCAGCATCAGCACGATGTCCAGGTCGTGGATCATCATGTCCATCACCACGCCCACATCCAGCGAGCGGAAGGTCATGGGGCTGACGCGGTCCACCTCGATGAAGCGCGGCGTGATGCCCATGGCCGCCACGGCACGCACCGCGGGGTTGAACCGCTCGGTGTGGCCCACCTGAAGCACCGCGCCGCAGCGATCAGCAAACGCCGCCAGCGCCTGGGCCTCCTCCAGCGTCGGGGCCAGAGGCTTTTCGACCAGGCAGGCGATGCCCCGCTCCAGAAGCGGCTGGGCCGCCTGGGCGTGATGGCGGGTGGGCACCGCGACGCTGGCCGCGGTCAGGCGGGGGAA
>DASVCG010000471.1:0-3983 GCA_036381755.1 Phycisphaeraceae bacterium
GTTGCCTGCAAAGGTGTGACCCCGACCCAACCCCTCCTTATCAAAAAAGCTTGTCATGACTCAACGAGCGGACGTGCTCATCATCGGCGGAGGCATCATCGGCATCGCGTGCGCCGATGAGCTGGCCCGCCGCGGCGTATCGGTGATGGTGATCGACCAGCGGGACATCGGCCACGGGTGCTCCTACGGCAACGCGGGATGGATCACCCCCTGCTTCGCGCTGCCGCTGGCCATGCCCGGCACGGTGCGGCAGGGGCTCAAATGGATGCTCAACCCGGAAAGTCCCTTCTACATCAAGCCGCGCCCAAGCCTGAGCCTGCTGCGGTGGCTGGGGAGCTTCATGCGCGCCGCCAACGAGCCGCAGGCTCGCCGCTCAGCCCAGGCGCTGGTCGAGCTGTCGCGCTATAGCCTCGAAGCGTACCGGGAGATGGACGCCCAGGCCGATGGCGCCTTCGGCTTCACCAGCCGGGGGCTGCTGATGATCGCCCAAACGCAGACAGCCAGGCTCGCCGCGGTGCGCGAGATGGAGTGGATGGCCGCGCTAGGCGTGCCGGGCCGGGAGCTGGACTACCAGGCCCTGCGCGAGCTGGAGCCGGCCGTCGCGCAGGAGGCGGACGTCGCGGGCAGCGTCTACTTTCCTGATGAGGCGCACCTGGAGCCGCTCAAAGCAGTGCAATGGCTGGCTGACCGGGCCCAATCGCGCGGCGCGGTGCTGATGCCGCGGACCGAGGTGTTCGAGTTCCGCCGAGAGGGTCAACGGATCACCGGCGTGCGGACGACGCGGGGCTGGCTCCAGGCCGATCAGGTCGTGCTGGCCGCGGGGAGCTGGACCGCCCGCCTGGGCCGGATGCTGGGCCTGCGCGTGCCGATCCTGGCGGGCAAGGGCTATTCGATCGTGGTCGAGCCGATCGACGCCATGCCCCGCATCCCCTGGATGCTGATCGATCACAAGGTGGCCATCACCCCGCACCGCCAGGCGCTGCGCATCGCCGGCACGCTGGAATTGGTCGACCTGGATGAGTCGATCACCACGCGACGGGTGGAAGCCATCCTCCACAACGCCAGGCGGTTCCTGAATCTGCCCGATTCGCCCAAGATTATCGAGGTCTGGCGCGGGCTGCGTCCCTGCACGCCCGACGGGGTGCCGATCATCGGCCGATCGAGCCGCCTGGACAACCTCTTGATCGCCGCCGGCCACCAGATGCTGGGGATGCAGACCGGCCCGGGCACCGGCAGGCTCGTCGCGGACCTCATCACCCGCCAGGAGCCCGCGTTCAACCCCCACCCCTTCCGCCCCGCACGATTCGCTTGCTAAACAAAAAAACGCAACCGGAGAACACCAAGCCCCATAGCCGCGCAGGCACAAATGAGAATTGGCGCTTGGCGATCGACAACCTTTTGACCAACAACCTTTGAGATACCCGCTCCAGTCAGCAGACGGCGCTGGCTTGATCAGCACCGCCTGGATACACTTGAGCTTGCCTGTTTCGCGGCACATCCGAACCGCACGAAGGGGGCACGAGGCATGAATCTTCGCGTCGGGCCGTATCTCTACCGGGTCCGATTTGTCCACGGCTACATTGAGCACGAAGGTCAGCCGTGCCTGGGGCTGTGCGATAACGATCAGCACGAGCTGCTTATCTCCGACCAGATCAGCGAGGCGCAGCAGATCCAGGTGATCGGCCATGAGTACATGGAAGCCTGGCTGTACCACTTCGGCCAGAACCTCAAGGACAAGGAAGATTACTGCGACCTGTTCGGCATCGCGATGGCCCAACTGGTGATGGACCTGGTGCACCAGATGCGGCTGGACGCCTCGGAGCTGCTCAAACCGCCCACAGACGCGAAATCGCCCCCACCACCGCCTGCGGAAGCAGCACCGCCCCCGGAAATAGCAGCACCTCCGGAAACGGCAACGCCCGCAGCAATAGCAGCATCCTCCCAAGCAGCAACGCCCCCGGCAGCCACAGCATCCCCACTGGCAGCGTCAGCGGCTCCCGCACAATCGCCTCAAGCCGGCCCGGTGCCCCCTGCTGCCCTCGCGGTGCGGATGATCGAGCGGTACGAGCCTGGCGAATCCGGGACGGGCCGGCGTTGGCGGCTGCGCATCCTCGAGCCGCTTACGACAGATCCTCCAGCTCCGGCAGTCTAGAAAGGCCGCGCTTGCTCCTGCCCGCTTTCTTGGCGGCCTTGCGCGCAGGCGGAGGCGGTATTTGTCCCGCGCGACCAGCAGCTTCCTGTGCCGCAACCAACAGCGCCTGCTCCTTGCGGGCGCGCTCAATCATCCGCGCCACGCCGGCTGACACGTCGGCCTTGATCACGTCCTCCAGGTACCGCCCCTGCGTCTGCGGATCGGCCCGGAGGAACATGAGGATCGCGGCACTGAGCACCATCCCCTTCTGCTTGCCGTGGCCATAGATCTGACAGACCGCGTTGAACTCCGCCAACAGCTCTTCGGGAATGGCCAGGTTCAACGTTTTCTTCTTTGCCATGCGGGGATTAGATCAACCCCCGCGACACCAGGTCAATCCTAATATGAACATGATTTATTTATGATATCATTATTGACAACCCTACCCCCTTGCCGATAATGGTCCAATCAAGTGCGGAAGCTAGGAAGTCAAAGAAAAACAGGACGGGGAACGGGAAGAGAGATGGTTGACGAATTCCCCGTCCGCCGAGCCATTCCGGGGGATTTCCGGGGTTGCGGGGATTCCAGGGGGTTGCGGGGATTCCAGGGGGTCGGGGGATTCCGGGGGCGGGGAGCGGAGCAGCGCGGGATGGAACAGGGCCAGTGGGACGCTCAGGTGCTCAAGGTGTTGCTCATGCTGCCCCAGTCCTATTGGGCGGGTTATCGTCCGATTGATCTGCCTCCCACCGCCCGTCGGCTCCTCGACGAAGCCGACGCCCTGATGCTGCAAAACCTGCTGGTGGAGATCACCCTCCGGCTGCACCGATACTGCGATGGCTATGAGGGGAGGCATAACCACCAAGAAAACAGAGGGCAGCCCCCGCACCCTCCGCCCCCGGAAAGGACAGACAGCAGGCGTAGACAAGCCACAGAGATCCAGAAAAAGACAAAGAAGGATTGATGGTTAGAGATTGAGGATCGAGATTCCTAATTAGCCCTCCCCGCCGGGGAAACCTCCCCTACCGCTGGACATCACCCTTGTGAACATTTTTCTTTCGTCGGGGGGAACGGCACGCGCTGGCGTGCCACGTGTCGGGGCCGCAGTTGCGCGTAACCGCTGCGGCCCTGCGCGCCAGCCGATGCCACGTCCGCCCTCTCCCTGCTGCGCCTCATCCGCGGAGGCTGACAATCCCTGCCTGATCGCTGACGCGGTTGCCGAATGGGATGTCGCGCTTGATCCGCAGCAGTCGGCAGCGCCCCACAAACCTCAAGCGTCCGAACACAACACCGCCGCTGCTGGCAGGCGAAGACCGGGCGCAGTCAGCAGCCCCATCAACTCAGCGCCCCACCGACTCACCGCCCGATGTCTTCGTTCCACAGATCGGGCTTCTCGTCGATGAAGCGGGCCATCAGCTCGATGCAGCGCGGGTCGTTGAGCACCGTCAGCCGCACGCCATGCTGGCGGAACAAATCCTCCGCCCCCATGAAGTTGCGGTTCTCGCCCACAATGACGTGCCGAATGCGGTAAAGCAGGGTCGTCCCGGTGCACATGATGCACGGGCTGAGCGTGCTGACCAGCGTCAAGCGGTCCCAATCGCGCCGCCGACCAGCGTTACGGATGCACACCACCTCGGCATGGGCTGTCGGGTCGCCCGTCTGCACGCGCAGGTTGTGCCCACTCGCGACGATCCCTCCCTGCTCATCCACCAGCACCGAGCCGATCGGCAGCCCGCCCTCCGCCAAACCCTTGCGGGCCTCCTCGATCGCCGCTTCCAGCCACGCTTCCTGATTCATGCTTATCGGCTCCTCCTGCTTGGCGCCCCCTGACCCGCAGCGACGCGGGGGCTATCCT
>DASVCG010000472.1:0-3436 GCA_036381755.1 Phycisphaeraceae bacterium
GCCCTGGTTGGCGCGGGTGGTCACGTCCGCTTCACCCGCTTCGAGCGTGAGCGTCACGTCGCGGACGTTGCCCATCTCGGTCAGCGCGGAAAGCTCCGCACCGGCCTGGCCCTGGTAGATCTTGGCGTTCATGCCCAGCAGGAATTCTTGTGCCACGGTGGTCTCCTGTTTCAGTGCCGGGGGTTACTTCCGGGAGATGCTGTCGCGCCACATGGCCGGCAGCTTGGGTCGTTCTTGCTCGAAGGCCGGCCCCATGAAGGGCCGGGCGCGATACCGGCTTCGCCTTCCGCCGCTCCTCCGGGGGCCGCCGTACTCCAGCAGGTGCGGGGCCTCGCCGCGTCCTTTCTGGCTGAGCCGCACCGGCCCGATGACGACCGAGTCTCTCCGCGGGTCGTAGCCGAAGAAGATGAACTTCTTCAGCAGCCCCGTGTGGCTGCTCGGCGGCTTGCCCGGCTCGCTGGTCCGCTTCCGCTTGCGGATGCTGCTTCTGGCCGTGCGCCGCACGAACGCCCCGAACTTGCTGAGCACCCGCCGCGTGGTGCGGTCGACCCGGCTGGTCACCGCCTGCTTATCGAAGAACAGCTTCGTGATCTCGAAGCCGATCATCGTCAGCGCCCCTACTTCACGGCGCGGTACGTCACGCTCAGCACACTGGTGAACACCCGCTGCTCCAGCAGGTGCTCGGGCGAATAGACCGGCTCGTTGGTCGTGCTCACCCACGCCGCCCCCGGAAAGCCCGCCAATGGCCGGCGACGCAGGTATTCGGCGATCTGGTCCACCAGTGCGCCCAGCGCCGCCACCTCGGCATCCACGTCGTGGTTGCCCGGGGCCAGCTTCTGCTGCACGCCGATGTCGATCGTGATGTCGTACTGGCTGGTCGCGCGAGTCGAGCCGGTGACCTGCACGCTCTTGGGCACGACCGTGACCTTCAGCTCTGCGAGTTCCGCCAGATCAAACACTGGCAGCACCCGCCGCTGGGCGGTGAACGAAGGATCGAAAGTGCCAGCGGGTGCGGCGTTCAGTTCCGCGGCGACGGCATCCGCAATGTCCGTGATCAGGCTCATGCGTTACCCCGCCCCGGAAGTGATCCAGGCGATTACGCCGGAGGTCGATGCGGTGATCACCGCGCCCACGATCAGCCAGATCAGCCGGCTCTGGCGCTTGGCGTCCTGCTCGAGCCGGTCGAGCCGCACCAGGATGCCCGGCTTGCTGCCGTTGCCGGGGTTGCCCCGGATCGCCTCGTCAAGCCGGTCCAGCTTGGCGTCGATCGCGTCCAGCCGGCGCTTGACCGCATTTCGGAACTCGTCTGCCACCGTTTCGCTCATGCGTCTGCCCCGATCTCCCGGGTGTGGATGCGGTAGGTCGTGCGGTAAGGATCGCTCCAGCGCCAGCCCCGCGTGTCCTCGCCCAGCGCCATCACCTCGTAGCGCCGGCCGTCAGCCACGATCACATCACCCGGCTCCGGCTCGACCCCCGGCAGGGCATCGGCCAGGATCAGGAAGTCCCACACGTGCGCCCCGACCGTCAGGCCCGACTCGTCGGCCACCTCGTAGGCGGTCCTGCCGAAGGTGGCGTTCACCGACCATGCTGCGGTGTCACGGCGGTAGGTGACCGGGCTGGAGCAGTGCGCCGCGCGCATCTGCTCCAGCCATTGGCTTCCTTGCCTCAGCAGGTCACCCACGTTGCAGGCTCCTCACTGTTCGAGGCGAACCCGAACCGTCGCATCGTCATCACCGGCGGCAGCGACCGTCTTGCCGAGGTACTTGTTCGCTCCGGCCGCATCGTCCGTCGTGGCGACGCTGTTGCCTGCGTCCCAGTACACCTTCGCGCCGGCAGTGATGGCCGTATCGGCCCCGGTCGCCTTGGGCAGGTCGAACACCCCCGTCACCGCCAGCGCGCCGAGCGTGCCGGCGGCGATGTCGAGCTTGGCGATGCCGATCAAGTCACCTTGGACCACTACATCGCCAGCAGCCACGTTGGCCGAGGGGGTGTGGTCGACGCTGTTGCCGTCATGAATGAATCGAGCGGTTGCCATGAGTCAGTGCTCCTTGTTGGTTCGTGGAGATCGCGTGGCCCGATGAAAGGGAAAGCTCGATGGAATCAAGCCTCACCCTTCAGCTTCAGTGCGCCGCGGTGGTCCTGTTCCTTGACACCGAAGTCGATGTACCCGCGGAACATCACGCCCAGCGTGTTGAAGTCAGCGTCGGTCTTCTCCACGGTCGGACGATCCACGCCGTTGAGGAACGCCACTTCGATCGAGGGCAGTCGGTTGGGATCGGCCAGCAGATACCACGCCTTGTCCGACGCGCCCGTGAACGTGGGGTTGGACAGGTAGACGCTGGAGACGACCGCGAACTTGCCCACGTGCGGGTTGGTGCTGGGCTTGGCCTTGTTGGTCGTGGTGGTCTCGTTGAGCTGCAGGCTGCTCATCAGCAGCGCCGCCGGGACCTTCAGCGCCGTGGGCACCAGCAGGATGCTGGCCGGGATGCCCAACGGCCGACCGTTGGGCTTGGTCTGCTCGCCGAAGAGGATCTCGGCGGCGGTCAGGCCGTCGATGGTCAGCGCCGTCTCCGCCCCGGCCTGGTAGTTCTTGTGCTCGGCGGAGAAGAAGGCGTGCCCGTCGCCCTGCACCGGGTTCTTCAGCCACAGGCCCCACACCGCGTCGGCGATGGCCTCGGCCGCGCCCATCCCGATCTGGCGCGGGATGTCGGTGAACGCGCCCATGTCGTCGTTGATGATCATCTGCCGCGTCAGCGCGAACATGATCCCGTGGGTTTCGGCCTTCTGGCCGTACTTCTGCTCGTCGAGCTTGCCGTGCTTGAGCTCGCCGTCGGCCCCGACCTGCTCGAAGGTGAACGCGCCGGTCATGCGGTAGCGGCTGTGCTCCTTGAAGTCGTTGACGCTGGCGATCCGCACGACCCTCCGCCAGGCGTCCTCGACGTAGTTGTAGCCCTCCAGCAGCATCTTGTTGGCGATGTTGCTGAGGATGCCCGGCAGACTGGTGGTGCTGAACGCCGCCTGAAGCCAGCCCGAAGCGTCGCGTCGGAAGCGCGGCAGCTGCGCCCCGCACGCCAGCTCGCAGAACTCCTGGATGCCGACGCCACGCAGCCTGTCGGCGGCCTCCAGCACCGGCTCGGCGTACATCGCCTCAATGCGCGAGTTAGGCAGGCCGCTGGCCATCAGCGCGACAGCTTCGAAGACCTGCGGACTGGTGTTGCGAGGCTGATACACCACCGCCGGCACCTGCGGGCGGGACGCGCGGAGCACATGCAGCTCGGTGCGGCTCTCGTCCCAGCCCTCCTCGATCGCCTTGGCCTCGATGTCCGGGTGCTTACCCCCGCAGATGCGGCGGATGGCCTCGATCCGCCGGACCTCCGCGGCCATCTGCTGCCGCATCCGCGTCAGCGCCTGATCCGAGTCGGCGGCAGCCTCCACG
>DASVCG010000473.1:0-6894 GCA_036381755.1 Phycisphaeraceae bacterium
AATTGGGCCGTCAGCAGCGCCGCCAGGTGTTGCGGCGCGATCGTCTCGCGTCCTCCACAGCCCCAGCAACTCCGCCGCCGCCTTCGCCCACCGCGGGCGATCTGATCCGCCGAACCTACGCCGCGGCCAAGGCCGAGCTTCAACAGCAGGCGCAGCAGGCAGTCCAGCCGCAGGCTCCCGCCCGCATCTCGCCGACGCAGGACGCGGTTCAGCTCGCCCAGGAGATGCGCGCGGTCAAGCGCATGGTGGCGCGGATGATGGATCAGCAGCGCGCCTCCGGCACGCGCCGGCCGGACCTGCCCGACAAGCTCTTCGATCAATACCTGGCCCTCTTGGAGCAGGAAGTGGCCGAGGAGCTGGCCGGCCAGATCATGGACCAGGTCCGCGACGCCCTGGACCGCTCCTCGCTGGAGGATGAGCAGGCCTGTCGGCGGGCGGTGATGGAGGCCGTCGCCACGCTGCTGCCCACGGACGATTCCGCCGGCCGCCTGGAGCCGGCCCCCGACGGTCGGCCGCGCATCATCGCCCTGGTCGGGCCCACCGGCGTGGGCAAGACCACCACCATCGCCAAGCTCGCCGCCATCTTCAAGCTCAAGCAGAAGAAAAACGTCGCCCTGGTCACGCTGGATACCTACCGCATCGCCGCGGTGGATCAGCTCCGCACCTACGCGGGCATCATCGGCGTGCCGCTGCACGTGGCGATGAGCCCGCAGGAGCTGCGCCGGGCCATCGACCTGTGCGCCGGCTGCGACGCGGTGCTCATCGACACCGCCGGCCGATCCCAGCGCGACGACCCGAAGCTGGAGGACCTGGCCCGGTTCATCGAGGCCGCCCAGCCCCACGAGGTGCACCTGGTCCTGTCCTCCACCTGCACCGAAGCGGTGCTGATGGACAGCGTGGAGCGATTCTCTAAAATCCACGCCGATCGGATCATTTTCACCAAGCTCGACGAGGCGGTCACCTTCGGGGTCATGCTCAACGTGATGCGAAAGGTTCGCAAACGGCTCAGCTACGTGACGATGGGGCAGGAGGTGCCCCACCAGATCGAGCCGGGCCGGGCCGAACGGTTAGCCGCTCTGGTGCTGGGCGAGGCAGGGGTGAGGCCGTCATGATCCTGGATCAGGCACAGGCGCTGCGGGGAATCGTCCAGCAGGAGCAGGCGCAGGCGGCTGGCAACGGCCAGGCGCGCGTCCTGGCGGTCACCAGCGGCAAGGGAGGGGTGGGTAAGACCACCATCGCGGTGAACCTGGCTGTCCAACTGGCCCTGATGGGTCGGCAGGTTGTCCTCCTGGACGCCGACCTGGGCACCGCCAACGCCGACGTGCTGTGCAACCTCACCCCCGCGGGCACGCTGGCCCACGTCGTCGCCGGCTACAAGCCGCTGGAGGATGCCATCATCGAAGGCCCCGGCGGCTTTCGGCTGATCCCCGGCGCTTCGGGCCTGGCGCAGATGGCGGCGCTGGGCGAGTACGAGCGCAGGCGGCTGATGCAGCAGATGCGCCGGCTCGAAGCCACCTCCGACCTGATCCTCATCGACACCGGCGCGGGCGTCAGCCCCAACGTCCTGGGCTTCCTGGTCGCCGCGGATGAGGTGCTCGTGATCACCACCCCCGAGCCCACCGCCATCACCGACGCCTACGCGGTGATCAAGTCCGTCGTTCGGCAAAAGGAGGACGCGGACATCCGCCTGCTGGTGAACGAGGTTCGCGACGAGGCTGAGGGGCGGGTGGTCTACGAGCGCATCGCCGCGGTCTGTCAGCGGTTCCTGAATCTGTCGCCCCGTTTCGCCGGCCATGTGCCGCTGGACGCCAACGTGCCCTTGTCGATCCGTCGGCGAAGGCCCTTCGTGCTGGAAAGCCCCCGCACACCCGCCAGCGAATCCCTGCGTCAACTGGTCCATCGGCTCGACCGCCACGCCGCTCAGCCGCCCGGCGAGGGCCTGCTGCGCCGCATGGCTGCGTGGTTGGGCCGATAAAGACTGGATTTCATCAAGCCCACACGGTATAACCAACCTTGCCCCAAGGCGCGGGGGGAACGGCCCTCGGAGGGCGCCTTGGATACGCCGGCAAGGATGGCTGGACATGATCGGCGGGGCTCACGGGGTACAACGACGGCCTGTCCTCATCAACCGATCCGCTCCCTTGACGATGCGGCGATTTGTCGCTTGCGCCGCTTGCGCCAATAGCGCAGCAGCCGACGATCCGCAACCCATCCAGCCGGCGCCCGCAGTGATGACAGCGTGAGGCGCAGCGTGAATCCCATCCGCTTCCAAAAGCGCGTGAGGCGATACCGACGCAGGGTGAAGATTTTTTGCGTTCAACCCGCCTCAGGGGTTCACAGAATCGCGCAAGACACTAGAATGCCCCCCAGTCGGGGGCTGAACAACGTGGCAACGGACTGACGGATCACCGAGCAAAGGAGTGCTCGCCATCCCACGTCGGGTCATCGCAGCCTGTTTCGGATTAGTTGGGTTCGCCGCCGCAGCGGTCGCGGGCATGGCCGCGGGCAATCATGCCTCGCATGTGCTGCTGCGCGCCATGGCGGTGCTCGTGGTGGCCTGGGGCGTGGGGTATGTCATCGGCATCATCGCCCAGCAGGCCGTTGACGAGCACATCGCCCGGTACAAAGAGCAAAACCCGATCCCACAGCAGGAGCCGCTTGCGCAGGAGGCCGACGCCTCCGAAGCCTCAGGCGGCTCGCCGCAGCAAGAAGCGGCGACCTAGTGCAAGGAAGCATCGCAAAGGCGGATGCTGACATCAGCAGCCGCCCAGGACAGGGGGGAAACTGGCGGTCAAGGAGTCGACCATGGCCAAAACCAGGCACGCAGCGGGGGGCGCTTCATCATCCTCATCCACCGAAGCCCGGCCCATCCAGGAAGTGTGGGCCGAGTACAAGAAGACCGGCAGCGAGCACCTGCGCAACACCCTCATGGAGCACTACCTGCCGCTGGTCAAGTACAACGCCGAGCGCATCCACGCCAAGCTGCCCGATGAGGTGGACGTGGAGGACCTGATGAGCGCAGGCATCTTCGGCCTCATGGACGCCATCGAGGCCTTCGACCTGGAGCGCGGCGTCAAGTTCGAAACCTACTGCGCCCCGCGCATCCGCGGCGCGATCCTCGACGAGCTGCGCTCCATGGACTGGGTGCCGCGCCTGGTCCGCTCACGCTCCAGCCAGGTCGATCAGGCCCGCAAGAGCCTTCAGATGGAGCTGGGCCGCACGCCCACCGACGAGGAGCTGGCCAAGAAGATCGGCGTCAACCAGGAGGAGTTCGCCAAGATCCGCAAGGACGCCGGCGCTGTGGGCATCGTCTCCCTCAGCCGCAAGTGGTTCGAGACCGACTCCAACAAGGACATCCGCGAGATCGACGTGCTGGAGGACGCCCGCCAGGTCAACCCGCTCTCCGCCGTCTCCAAGCGCGACCTGAAAGAGCTTATCACCAAGGGCCTCTCCCGTGCCGAGCGGCTCATCGTCATCCTCTACTACTACGAGGAGATGACGATGAAGGAGATCGGCATGACGCTGGACCTGTCCGAGTCGCGGGTGAGCCAGATGCACAGCTCCATCCTGGCTCGCCTGAAGGCCCAGCTTCAGCACCGCTCCAAGGAGCTGCAGGCCGAGGCGGAATAGCCAGGCCGCCCACAGCCGCGATGTAAAACACGAGTAAAAATAGCGTCGCCCGACGCCGGTCCACCTCCCGCCGCTTGACGCGCCCCGCCTCCGGGCGGACCATTCCCTGTCTATGCCGGATTTGCAAGCCACGTTGGAGGATCTTTTGCGCCAGGCGGTCGCGGCCGCCCTGGGCCCGGAGCACGCCCAGGTCGATCCGCAGCTCCGTCCTGCCGGTCAGCCCCAGTTCGGCGACTATCAGGCCAACCTGGCGATGTCGCTGGCCAAGCAGTTGGGCCGCAAGCCGCGCGATTTGGCGCAGGCGATCGTGGATCATCTGCATGGCGAGGGCCTGATCGAGCGTGCCGACGTCGCCGGGCCCGGCTTCATCAACCTGCGCCTGACGCAGGCCGCCCTGGACCACGCCGCCGCCGCCATGCTCGACAGCGCCACCCTGGGCGTCGAGCCGGCCTCGCCCTCGTTGCGCGTCGTGGTGGATTACTCCAGCCCCAACGTCGCCAAGGAGATGCACGTGGGGCACCTGCGCTCCACCGTCATCGGCGACGCCATCGCCCGCCTCCTGGGCTTCCTGGGCCACGAGGTGATCCGCCAGAACCACCTGGGCGACTGGGGCACGCAGTTCGGCATGCTCATCGAGCATTACCTGGACAGCGGCGCTCAGCCGGGCGAATTGGCCCGCGACATCGCCGACCTGACTACCTTTTACCAGCAGGCCAAGCAGAAGTTCGACGCCGACCCCGCCTTCGCCGACCGCGCCCGTCAGCGCGTCGTGGCCCTCCAAAGCGGCGACCCCGACACGCTCTCCCTCTGGCGCGAGCTGATCGACGCAAGCTACCGCCACTTCCGCCAGGTCTACGAGCGCTTGGACGTGCTGCTGGACGAGAACGACATCCGCGGCGAGAGCTTCTACAACGATCAACTGCCCCACGTGATCGAAGATCTGGAACGCGTCGGCCTGCTGCGCGAAAGCCAGGGCGCGCTGGTCGTCTACCCCGAGGGCTTCGCGGACCGCGAAGGCGAGCCCCTGCCCATGATCGTGCGCAAAAGCGATGGCGGCTACCTCTACGCCACCACCGACCTGGCCGCGGCACGCTACCGCATCGACACGCTCGGCGCCCGGTGGATCATCTACGTCACCGACGCCCGCCAGAGCCAGCACTTCGCCATGCTCTTCCAGACGCTGCGCCAGGCCGGCTGGGCTTCGGATTCGGTTCGGCTGGACCACGTGGCCTTCGGCGCTGTGCTGGGGCCGGATCGCAAGCCCTTCAAGACGCGCCAGGGCGGGCTGATCCGCCTGAGCGACCTGCTCGATGAGGCCGAGGCCCGCGCCATGCGCATCGTCCGGGAGAAAGGCGCAATCGACGACCCCGGCTACCAGCGCGACGTTGCCCACGCCATCGGCATCGGCGCGCTCAAGTACGCCGACCTGGCCAGCGACCGCATCAAGGACTACGTCTTCGACTGGGACCGCATGCTTGCGCTGGACGGCAACACCGCGCCCTACCTGCAAAACGCCTACGTGCGCATCCGCTCCATCTTCCGCAAGGGCAACCTCGACGCCGACCACGTTCTGCCCCAGGCCATCCGCCTCGCCCATGCTGCTGAGCGTCAACTGGCGCTCAAGCTGCTCCAGTTCCCGCGCGTCATCGCCGCCACCGCCCAGAGCCTCGAGCCCCACCGCCTGTGCAACTACCTCTACGAGCTGGCCACCGCCTATCATCAGTTCTACGAGCAGTGCCCGGTGCTAAGCGCCCCCGATGATGCGACCCGCGACAGCCGCCTGGCGCTATGCGAGCTGGTCGCCCGCACACTCAAGCAGGGCCTGAGCCTCCTGGGCATTGATGTGGTGGAGCAGATGTGATTTTTGGGGATGGATTGGACCGGTCCGCCGCCATGCTCAACGTCGCCCTCAAGGAGTGGCAAGCCGTCTGCGATCTGCTTCTGGAAGGCAAGCTGGCGCTCTTGCTGCGCAAGGGGGGCGTTCACGAGCGGGGCGGGCCGGGGGTGTTCGAGCTGGAGCACCCGCGGTTTGCGCTGTTCCCCGCCTGGCTGCACCAGGTGCCCAACCGGATGAAGAAGCCGTATCGCGACCGCGTGCAGCGTTTGCGCCAGGAGCCGCCGGAGGTGACCCTGCGCAGCCTCGCCCATGCAGCGCACATTTGGCAGGTGCCCGGCCGAGAGGCGTTCGACCGGCTCGACGACCTGCACTGCTGGAGCCGGCCGCAGATCGACATGCGCTTCCACTACAAGCCGGAGCGCCCGCTTTACCTCCTGGCAGTGCGTGTCTACAAGTTAGCCCAGCCCAAGACGATCCCGAATCGCCCCGCCTACGCCGGCTGCAAGAGCTGGGTGCCGCTGGAGCCTGAGGACGCGGTGGACGACCGCGACGCAACGCCCGTGCTCGATGACGCCGCCTTCGCCGCGCTGATTGAGCAGGTCAACGCCGCCTTCGCCTCGCCCTGAGGCAGATGCCAGCGGAGCAGGGGGGCTGCTTTCTGCGCCTGTCCTCTGCCGCCTGCCCTCTACCCTCTATGTCGCCTACGCCGCCTGGGGCCGCATGCTCTGTCGGCTGTCATACCAGGCGCGCAGGTGCGTCCAGAGGCTGGTGAGCCCCACGTAGAAATAGCCCGCGGCGAACAGCACCAGGAACGGCAGGCTCACCACCGTGCTGTCGATCGCCAGCGACAGCCGGATGCACTCAGCCATGTACAGCCCCATGGCGATCTCCAGCAGGCTGATCGACCACTTGAGCGACGGGATGGGGATCAGCGCGGTCTTGCCCTTGCGGCCGACGCCGGCGCCCGACGAACAGACGCTGTTGTACTTGGGCGTGCGGACAAACTCCGACTGATGCCCGAGCAACGCCTCCAGGCACGCCACAGCGTTGTTGAGCGCGATCCCGATGCCGATGCTCATCAGCACCGGCGTGTGCAAGAGCGTCTTCCAGATGCTGCGGCGCTGGGCGTGCTGGCTGATGAGATAGAACATCGCCGCTGAGACGCTGCCCAGCCCAAAGAGGCTCATGCCCAGGATCAGCCCCAGCCACGAATCCTCCCCGACGGGCCGCAGGTTGACGAAGATCGCCGGGTAGAACAATAGCGCCAGCAGCGTGATGTAGAGGTACACCATCGGGCTGGTCAGGTGCGCCACCGCTTCGAGCTTGATGTGCAGCGGCAGCTTGGCGCGCAGGAGCGTGGGCAGCAGCTTCAACGCGGTCTGGATCGAGCCCTTCGTCCAGCGGTGCTGCTGGCTCTTGAAGGCGTT
>DASVCG010000474.1:0-4991 GCA_036381755.1 Phycisphaeraceae bacterium
CATTGGGCCCCGGCGTTGACCAGGTCGGTTCTGAGGGAGGGGCAGGAGGTGACCCGCCGACCTTGCACGACATCGGCCTCGATCAGGAGCCAGATGCCGTGCGAGATCGCACTGACGGGCTTGTCGCGCTCGATGAGCTCGCGCGCGAACTCGACGGCGCGTGGATCCTGCCTGAGCTGATCGGCGCTGGCCAGGCCGCCGGGCAGCAGCAGGGCGTCGTACTCGTCAGGCGAAGCCTCCTCCAGCGAGGCGTCGACGTCGAACTCGTCCGCGGGCTTGTGCTGGTGCCAGCCGCGGACCTTGCCACCCGGGCCCGGCGTGAGGATGTGGGTGATCGCCCCGGCCCGTTCCAGGGCCTCTCGCGGCGAGGTCAGCTCGATCTGCTCAAAGCCGTCCATCACGAGGATGGCGACCTTCCGCCCCAGCAACTCGTCGATCATGGCGTGCTCGCCTGGCGTGAGGATCGGGCCGCGTCGTTCCCGCAGCGGGCGGTTGACCGGAGGGCTCATCCGGCCTGCCGGTAGGCTCGACGCAGGTCGTGGATGCGGCGGCGCGCCTCCTCGATACCCAGGTACTGGTGATGCAGGACGCTGCTGATCGGGCTGCCGCTGGTGGCCCGGATGGCGTCCTCGTAGACCTGCTTCAGCTCGTCCTCACCCCGCTGGGCCTCATCGAGCACCGCATGCTGGTCGCCGCTGGTGAGCTTGTGCTTCAGGTCCATCCACCAGCGGTGCACCGCCAGGGTCAGGGGGCAGGCGGTGGATGGGGGCGGCTGGCGCTGGTCGTCCTCCACGTGCATCTGAAGCTCCTGGGCGTACGCCTTGCGCTGCCGAGCGAAATCGCGCAGCAGGGCGGTCAGGGGCGGGTCCTCCACTGCGTCGCCGACGCTTTGAAGCTCCCTGGCGCAGTCCAGGTTCAGCCGGATCAGCTCATGGAGGCGGTTGACCGTTTCGTCGCTGAGGGTATCGGTGGATCGCATGGCTCAGCTCCGTGCGCGGGGAGGCGGCTGCGTCCCAGCGGCCGGTGAGCTGACAAAGGTTGACCGCTTATCGCCGCGGGTCGGCCAAGCGAACAAGCTAAAAAGCTAAAACCCGCGTCGCCCGATCAGGCCCATCACCAGCGAGGCGATGAACAGGATCAGGAAGATCACAAAGAGCACCTGGGCGATGGTCGCGGCGCCGGAGGCGATGCCGCTGAAGCCGAACAGCGCTGCGATCAGCGCTACGATGAAGAAGATCAGGGCCCAATAGAGCATGGCCGGCTCTCCTGTTGAACCGCGACGCCGCCCCGCCGTCGCGGGCTCGGAACCAGGCGCAGCACGGAGCGCGGTTTGCGCCTGGCCCCATCGTCGTATCGTAGGAGGCCTGCCCTAAAGCTCGCTTAAAAGCCGATGAAATTCCTCTCATCCCGCAGCCATCGGTCTGGGCTGCGCCGGGTTCCGTGTGCACCGGCCTTGGCTTACAATGAGGGGACGCCTGATGAATGAGCCGATCCGACTATTGCAGGGGACGCCCCAAAAAGCCTGCTGCACGCCCGCTGCGGAGCAGCTTCGCAGCGCGACTGTCGCGACGCGCAGCGACGCGCCCGCCGGCTTGCAGCAGGGGGTCGCCGTCCCGCTGGCGGAGCCGATCCGGTGCGCCCGTGAGGGTTCCACCGAGGGCATGGTCAGGCTGCCCGGCGGGGCGTTTCTCATGGGCACCGACAGCCCCGAAGCCTGGGCGGCGGACGGCGAAGGGCCGGTGCGCGAGGTGACGCTTCGGCCGTTCTACATCGACGCCTGTGTTGTCACCAACGCCCAGTTCGAGCGATTCGTCAAGGCCACCGGCTACCGCACCGACGCTGAGCGGTGGGGTTGGTCGTTCGTGTTCCGCCTGCATTTGCCTAAGAAGTACGTCCAGAGCCTTCAGCGGAATCAAACGATCCCCGGCCTGCCCTGGTGGGTCGCGGTGCCCGGTGCGTGCTGGCATCGGCCGGAAGGGGAGCGGTCCAACCTCAAAGGCCGCATGAATCACCCGGTCGTGCACGTCTCGTGGAACGACGCGGTGCGCTACTGCCAGTGGGCGGGCAAGCGGCTGCCCACCGAGGCCGAGTGGGAGTACGCGGCGCGGGGCGGGCTGGTCCAGGTGATCTACCCCTGGGGCAACGAGCTGACCCCCGCGGGCCGGCACCACTGCAACATCTGGCAGGGGCGCTTCCCTGACGTGAATACCGCGGAGGACGGCTACATCGGCACCTGCCCGGTGGATGCTTTCGCCCCCAACGGCTACGGGCTTTACAACGTGGCGGGCAATGTTTGGGAATGGACCAACGATTGGTTCAGCCCGGATTATCACGTGCCGGAGCGGCCTGAAACCCGCGACAACCCCATCGGCCCGCCGCAGGGCACGCACAAGGTGCAAAAGGGGGGCAGCTACCTGTGCCACCGCTCATACTGCAACCGCTACCGCGTCGCCGCCCGCACCGGCAACACGCCCGACAGCGCCACGAGCAACTGCGGTTTTCGGTGCGTCCGCGACGTGTAGCAGCCGTGTAGCAGCCGTGTAGCAGCGGCGCAGACCGACGCAACATCGCGGCCGGCTGTGGCGCAGAGTCAGCGGCAGGGGGGATGTCGCGTAAAGCGACGTTAGCAAAGCAGGTGATGCAGGGGGTTAGTGGGCGGATGGAGCGATGTCCCACCGCCGGGCCATCCACTTGGCGATCGCCGCGTCGTAGGCGGAGGTGCGCGCGAACGCTTCCGCAGCCAGGCGCTGGCGCAGCGTCAGGGTGGTGGCGCCGTCGTTGGCGTCCATGTCGTTGCAGACCTGGTCGTACTGCCTGGGGCTGGTGATGCAGGTGACGAAGCGATGGTTCTTGGCGGCGCTGCGGATCATTGCCGGCCCGCCGATATCGATCTGCTCGATCGCGTGGGCCTCGTCCACGTGGGGGTCTTCGACGGTCTTCTCGAAGGGGTAGAGGTTGACGCACACCAGGTCGATGGGCTGGATCTGGTGTTCGCGCATGGCGTCGAGATGGTCGGCCTTGTCGCGCAGGGCCAGCAGCCCGCCGTGCACGCGCGGGTGCAGCGTCTTGACGCGGCCATCCATCATTTCGGGAAAGCCGGTGATCTGGTCGATGGGCGTGACGGGGATGCCCGCCTCGGTCAAGGCGCGGGCGGTGCCGCCGGTGGAGATGATCCGCACATTGTGACGATGGAGCCGGCGGGCAAAGGGGATCAGGTCCGTCTTGTCGCTGACGGACAACAACGCGGTCTGGATGACGACGAGCTGGTCGGTCATACCGTGGCGGTCCCGATGATTGGTTTTTTAGAAAACGGGGGCGTGGCGGTGAAGCGGCTTGCGGGGGCGAGGCGGCCTACCGCTTGGGGTTGAGCCGCATCAGCCGGCCGTTGGGGGCAACCAGCACGAGGCTGCCTTCAGGCCCGGTCAGCACCGTGGCCAGGCGCTGGGTGGGGGCGTCGGCCACCACCTGGCCCGTCTGGGCGTCGATCAGCTTGAGGCTCTGCGGCGTCCTGACCAGCAGCCGATTCTCCTCTTCGCGGAGGGTGACGGGGGTGGCCCCGAAGGGCAGACGCCAGCGCTCCGTGCCGTCGGCCGAGTTGATCGCCACCAGCGCTTCATTGCCCAGCGGCAGGTAGACGGACACGCCCATCACGACCGGCGGGCCGATCTGGCGATACGTGGTGGGGAACTTCCAGCGATCCAAGCCCGTGGGGCGAGCCAGGGCGTACAGCGTCTGATCCTGCGAGGCGATGTACACCCCCAGCCGATCGATCGCGGACCGCGTCGTCACCGGCCCGAAGGTCCGCCCGCGCCAGACGAGCTGGCCGTCCTCAGCCCCCAGCAGGGCGTAGACGCCGCGGGCGTCGGCGACCAGCACCTGGTTCTGCCCGGCATCCACCGGCGGGACAGCGATATTGCTGGTGAGCTGGTACGACCACTTGGTAAAGCCCGCCCGGATGTCGTGCGCGAACACCCGGCCCTTCACGTCGCCGAAGATGACGAACGGTCCAATATGCACCGGGCCGCTGGAAACCACGTGGGCCAGCGAATCGATCCGCTCCAGCTCGCCCGTGTGGGCGTTGAGGATGTACAGGTGCGTGGCCGAGTTGACCAGCAACTGGTCGCCGGCACGCACCGGCGAATACAGCGGCTCGCCCGGATCGCCCACGACCTTGCGCCAGCGGATCGAGCCGTCCCGCACCGAAACGGCGTAGACCACGTTGCTGGGCTGCTCGACGACGACAATCAGGTCATCCAGCAGCCGAGCTGCGCCTATCCGCTGGCTGGAGGGGATGTCCAGGTTGCGCACCCAGAACGTGGCATACCCCAGGCTGGCGGCCGGCTCAGGCTCAATCAGAGCGCCCGAGCCGCTGCGGGACCAGGCCTGCTGCTGCGTGGCACAGCTTGCCAAAAGCGCCAATCCAGACAGGAGCATGATCATCGGCCGTCGAGCTAGCACCATGTGCGTCCACTCCGCGACGAATGGAAAGGTCCAGGCCCAAGACCGGGCCATGACAGGCCAAGTATCGACGCAGCATGCGATAACGTCAAGCCGCCCCCGCCAATATCCCCGGCAAGCCCCCGGAAGTGGCCCCCGGAAGTGGTCCCCGGAAGCACCCCCGGAAATATCCCCCGGCAAGCACCCACGGAAGCGTCCCTCGGAAGTGGCCCTCGGAAGTGGCCCTGGCGGCGTCACCTGGATGTGTTTCTTGCGGCAATGCTCCTTCAGGCGGCGGGCGGGCTGATCCGCTATAGTTTGGGGCTTCGACGGCCCCGCACTTGTTGCGGAGCGGTTCGCGGGGCGAGGGATGAAAGCTTGTTTGGCTGCGTGAATGGGTATGTTTTTATTTCCAGCGATTGATCTGCGTGGCGGCCAGGTGGTTCGCCTGACCCAAGGCGATTACAGCAAACAAACCACCTACGCTGACGATGCCCTGGAGCAGGCCCAGCGGTTCGAGGCGGCAGGGGCCTCCTGGCTGCACGTGGTGGACC
>DASVCG010000475.1:0-6187 GCA_036381755.1 Phycisphaeraceae bacterium
CCCAGCACCTCCGCGGTGACCTTGGCGCCCTCCACATAAGGCCGGCCGATGCGGGCCTCCCCGCCGCCTTCAGCCCCGCCCACCAGCAGCACCCGCTCGAAGGTGATCGAGCCGGTGCCCGCGGGCAACGGGCGCTCATCCACCCGGATGACATCGCCCTGGGAAACCTTGATCTGGACGCCGCTGTCCTCGATGATCGCGTACATCGCCATTCCTTCCAGCTAACAAGCAAGCCCAAAAGTGTAGCAGCCCCCGCCGCGATTGCAACGCCGCCAGCCCCCACCCCCCGCCTGCTGCGAACGGAATCCGCATCATTTGGCAATGTTTTTCCGCCTGGTGCGTTCTACAATAAGAATTGATCTAACTCATTCTAGTTAGATCACTTGGAGAACACCCATGAAGCGCGCCTCCCTGTGGCTGATCGCGGCGCTGGCTTGGGGGAGCTGGCTCACGCCGGCTCTGGCGCAGGAGGCGCCTGTTCCCGAGGTTACGCCCGCCCAGGAGCCCGCCCCAGCCGAGGCCAGGGCCGATGTTCAGGCCATCCTGGAAGCGCCCGACCCCTCGCGGGTGGTGGAGGCTTACGCCCGGGCCCGGGCCGCCTCGCCGGACGATTCAGCCATCCTGGAGGCCTACGTCCGTCGCATGGCCGAGCTGGACCTGCCCGAGCTGGCCCAAACCCAGGCCCAGGAGCTGACGGTGCGTAACCCCCAGCACGGCCTGGCCTGGGGCGTACTCGCCTACACCAGCGCCCAGCAGCAGCGCACCCCCGAAGCAATGGCCAACATCCTCGCCGCGGTCCGATACGCCCCGCACGAGCCGTTTGTTCAGCGGACCGCGGGCCAGTTGCTCGCCTGGTACGACACCGACCCCGCCGCTGCGGAGTTGCCCGAAGCGCTCAAAGCCTCCATCGAGCGGATGCGCACCGCCCTTCAGATCCAGAACGCCGAAGCCTACGAGGAGGGCTATCGCCTGGCGCGCGAAGCCTATCAGCTCGAAGAGCAGGTGATGCAACAGCCGGAAACGCCCGCGGAAGCGCCCGCAGCAACCCAGCCGCAAACCATGCCGACCGAGCCTGAGCCGGGCGCCTCAATCCAGTACCGCGACGAAGAGCCCGACGCCTACGCCGGCTACAGCTCAGCGTACGACTCCACCTACGACTACGACTACCCGTTCCGCGACGACCTGTACGACGATTCCCCCTATTACCCGCCTCCGTTTTATCCCTCGTACAGCACCGTTTACTACTCCCGCTTCTACGGCTGCCCGCCGTTCTACCTGCCCTTCCGCTCCGGCCTGTCCATCCACGGGGGGCTTCTATTCTTCCACCGCCATCACTTTTTCGACCATCACCACAAGATCGTTCGCCGACCGATCATCATCGGCAAGCGGCTATTCATCCTGGCCAAGCGGCCAGCAATCATCGTGCGCAACCGCGTCCTGTTCAAACGATTTGAGCGATTCGACCGACGCGACGGCCTGATCATCCTGCGCGATCCCAAGTCCAACCGCCCGGTGCGGATCATCCACACCGACCACGACGGCGTGAAGATCCGCCGACTCCCAGCCCGCCTGACCACCGACCACGGCGACCGCAACGCCCGCGACATCCACCGCGTCCGCCTCGATCGACTGGAAAACCGCCTGGACCGGGACCGGCAACGCCCCACAGCACACATCGACCGCTCGGACCGCTCAGACCGTTCGGATCGGCCGAACCTGCGCAGCCCGCTGCCCAAGTCCCAACGGGACTCGCGCCTGGAGCTCTGGCGCCGGGGTGATGATGCCGATAGCCGCAGCAGAGACCGCCTGCTGGATCGCTCCGCCCAGCCCGAGCCCCGGTCAACCCCGATGGACCGGATCGACCGCCGAGCTGATCGGGACCGCCCCGACCGCGACGCCGACCGCCGCTCCGAATCGCAGCGGCCCGAATCACAGCGGAGAGACCCGCCGGCACAACGTATCAGGCCGCAGGAGCAGGATAGGCGGGAAAGGCCGCCAGAACGCCCCCGGTCAGACGAGCCGACCCGCCGTGGGTCGATCCAAAGGCCGCAAGCGCCCACGAACCGCTCCGCAGAAGATCGCCGCGCAGAAAACCGCCGCGCGGAGGATCGCCCTGCAGCAGATCGCTCGGATCGCTCGTTCCTCTTCTTCCCCGATCAGCCGCAGCGTCCAGAGGCGGGGGCCCGCGATAGGGCCGCCCAGCAAGCCCCGGACCGCCGACTGCTAACCGAGCAGGACCGCGCCCGAGCCCAGATCCGAGCCCAGCAGGAGCAGGCGGAAGCGCATCGCCGAGCCGCTCAGATCAGCCGACAACGCGCGCTGGAGCAACAGCAGCGGGCCTGGCGCTCCGATCGCAGCCCGGATCGGCCCGACTCGCCCGTTCTCCGCCGGGATTCGCTGAACGATCGACCCCGAGCCAGCGCTTCGCCCCGCGGCGACACCCCGCAGCCCCACGCCAGCGGCTCACGCTCCTCCAGTGGAGGCGGCAAGGGCAAAGCCAGCAGCGGCAGCAGAGGCGGTGGCGGCGGAGGTGGTGGCAGAGGCGGCGGTGGTGGCGGCGGCCGCGGCAAGTAACCCCTCGCGGGCAACTTAGCAAAAAATCGAGGATAGGGAGGCCAATAGCCCGCCCCCAACAGGGACGCGGCTGGAGTTGCCGTTTGCCCTCTATCTTCCTGCCCCCTACCCTCTCCCCCCTGCCGTCTAATCAGAACGCCAGGTCCTGTCGGCCTTGGAGGGCGTCGACGAGGACGGCTTTGGAGACCGTGCCGAGGCTGGAGCCGGTGGGCAGGCCGCGAGCCAGGCGGGAGACCTTCACGCCCCGCTGGCCCAGTTGCTGAGCCAAATAAAGCGCGGTGCCGTCGCCTTCGAGAGTGGGGTTGGTGCCGAGGATGACCTCGCGTACGCCGCCCGACGCGACGCGTTGGAGCAGGCGGTCGATGTTCAGATCGCCCGGCCCCACGCCCTCCAGCGGCGCCAGCCGGCCCATCAGCACGTGATAGACCCCTTTATACAAGCCGGTCTGCTCCAGGCTGGCCACGTCGCTGGGCTGCTCGACGACGAGGATCTGCCCGTGGTCGCGCTGCGGGTCGGTGCAGATGGGGCAGGGGTCGGATTCGGAGACGTGCCCGCAGATGGAGCACACCTTCAGGTTGGTTTTGAAGTCGCGGATAGCCTGGGCCAGTTGCGCCGCCTCCTCGGGGGGCGACTTGAGCAGGTGGAACGCGATCCGCTGGGCCGAACGCCTCCCCAGGCCAGGTAGGCGCGATAGCTGCTGAACGAGGTTCTCAAAAGCGTTAGGAATGGTAGAAGGCCGCAGCGTCATGACGGGTATTCTAGCCGCGGGAAAGCTGTGCGGTCCGCTTGCTTAATAAGCCCTATAGCCCTCCCCCAACGGCGGAGCGGCTGAAGCTACATCAAAAGGCAGAGGCACATCAATGAGCCCCGGCTCTCTGCCCTCTATCTTCCTACCCCCTGGATTTCGAGCAGGGATTTTGATTCTCCTCCCGCCAGGGCCGATATTATTTGCCGGGGGTAGCAAAATGCGCACCAAATCCCCAGCCCGGAACCCGAACTTTTACCCCTGGCGGCCATGCGGATAGACGCTGGACAACACATGCGGCTTGACCAGCGGATGAAGCTGGCGCCGCGGATGATCCAATCGATGGAAATCCTCCAGATGCCTCAGCAGGCCCTGGAGGAGCGCATCGAGCAGGAACTCTCCAGCAACCCCACCCTCGAGCTGCGCGAGCCCGGCGTCGACTCCGACACCCTCCAGGCCCAACGCCAGCAGGAGGAACGCGACAGCCGCGAGGGCGAGCGGGAGCTTATCGTCGCTGACGACCAGGCCGCCAACCACGCCGACGACTTCGAACGCCTTACCAACCTCTCCGAAGAGTACAGCGAGACCTGGGAGGCCAACACCTACGAGACCGGCGAGAGCTATCGCCCGGCCAGCCGATTCGACGGCGAACGCGATCGCAAGCTCGACGCCATGGCCAACACCGCTGCCCGCGGCCCATCCCTTTACGACCAATTGCTGGCCCAGTGGCGGCTGATCGAGACCACGCCCGACCTCGCCCGCGTCGGCGAGTACCTCATCGGCTTCATCGACGCGGACGGCTACCTCCGCACCAGCCCGGAAACCCTCCTGGCCCAGGCCCCAGCCGACCTCCACCTGACCCCCGATCTGCTGGAAGAAGCCCTCACGCTGCTCCAGCGGAGCCTGGAGCCCCCCGGCCTGGCCGCCCGCGACCTGCGCGAATGCCTGCTGCTTCAGATCGACGCCAAGCAGCGCCAGGACCCCACCTGCGACCTGCACGCCCCCCGGCTGCTGGTGGCCCACCACCTCAAGGACATCGAAGCCAACCGCCTGCCCCGCATCGCCAAGGCCACCGGCCTGCCCCTGGAGCGCATCAAGCAGGCCATCCTCGACTTGCGCCAGTTCCACCCTCACCCCGGCCGGCTGCTGAGCGACCAGGAGGCGCGGATCATCCGACCCGACGCCATCATCGAGTACGACGAGCAGCAGGATCGCTACGTCGCCCGCCTGGCGAGCGGCCACATGCCCGCTTTGGCGATCAACCCCGCCTACAAGCGGCTGGCCCGCGACGCCCGCGCCGACCGCAGAACGCGCCAGTTCATCAACCAGAACCTGCGCTCCGCCCGCTGGCTGCTGGACGCGATCCGCCAGCGGCAGGCCACGCTCCTGCGCGTCATCAACGTCGTCCTGGAGGCCCAGCGCGACTACTTCGACCTGGGCCCACAGGCCCTCAAGCCCCTGCCCATGACCCTCGTGGCCGACCAGTTGGGCGTGCACGTGGCCACCGTCAGCCGGGCGGTGCACGAAAAGTACCTCCAGACCCCCCACGGCATCGTGCCGCTGCGGATGTTCTTCTCAGGCGGGACGGAAACCCAGGCCGGCGACGCGATGAGCTGGACCGCCATCCAGGCCAAGCTCGAGCAGATCATCCAGAACGAGGATAAATCCAACCCCTTAAGCGACGACCAACTGGTGGAGGAGCTTAAGAAGCACGGCATCGACATCGCCCGCCGAACCGTCGCCAAGTACCGCAAGCAGCTCCACATCCCGCCCGCCCGGCAGCGAAAGGAATACTGAGATCCGCAGCCCCAGCCGCTCCGCCATGCTCCAGCCGCTCATCACCCTCCTGACCGACTTCGGCACGCGCGACACCTATGTCGGGCAGGTCAAGGGCGTGATCGCCTCGATCGCCCCGCATGCCCGCGTGATCGACCTGACCCACGACGTGCCCGCGCAGGACGTGCTGGTCGGCGCGATCCTGCTGGATGGCGCGGTAAGCGCCTTTCCGCCGGGGGCGATCCACCTGGCGGTGGTCGATCCGGGCGTGGGCGGGCGGCGCAGGCCCGTGGCGGTGCAGACCGAGCGGTTCACCCTCGTGGGCCCCGACAACGGCCTCTTCACCGCGGTGCTCGAGCGCCACGCGCCCCAGCGGGTGGCGGAACTCTCCAACCCCGCCTACCACCGCCAGCCCGTCAGCGACACCTTCCACGGCAGGGACATCTTCGCCCCCGCAGCAGCGCACCTGGCGCTGGGCGCGACGCTGGACCAACTGGGCCAGATCCTTCAGCCCCACGTGCTGACCCGCCTGGACCTGCCTCAGCCCATCCAGCACGAAAACGCCCTGGAGCTGCACGTGCTCTACGCCGACCACTGGGGCAACCTCATCACCGACCTGACCGCCCAGCGATTCGCCTTCTGGGGCGTGCCCCGCGAGCAGGTGGTGGTGCAGGCGGGCGATTGCCGGATCGTGGGCATCCGCCGCACCTTCTGCGACGTGGCGGCGGGTGAGCCGGTGGCGTACTTTGGCAGCAGCGGCCGACTGGAGATCGCCATCCGCAATGGGTCGTTCGCTCAGAGCCACAGCTGCGGTCGGGGCGACCGCATCCTTCTGACGCGGTCATCTCTTTAGGGCAACAGCAAGTCCTGCATCGCCCCCTTCCAGCCGTACCCGAATCGGCGGTATCGTCCGCGCAGCAGCTCTTGAAGCACGATCGGCCAGCGGCGCACGCCGGGCTGTCGCATCCGCACGCGGGCTGTGTAGTGCGCAGCCCGTGCCTCCAGCAGGCTTAACGCTCGGGGCTCGTAGAGCCGTTGGCGGTGTGCCGCCAATCGCTCGTGTGCCGCCCTCGTGCGTCGAACCATGCGTTC
>DASVCG010000476.1:0-2958 GCA_036381755.1 Phycisphaeraceae bacterium
GCTCTTCGGTGGTGGGCTGATCGGTGACGTGGTCGGTGCTCTGCCCGGCGAAGGGGCGCTGGCGGTTGGTGCCGGTGATGATGATCCGATCGCCGGCACGCCAGTCGGCGACCGGCTCCGCCAGGAACAGCCGCGTCTCACCGACGGCCGCGGTCTGCTGGAGCTTCACCCAGGTGCGCCGCATCGGCGCACCGTGAATGTCCAGCCGCCCGCCGCATGCGACGATCGCCGGCAGGCTCATTGGGTCGGCCCCGTCGAAGTGGACCAGCCGCACCGTGGTGGTGTGCTCAGCGGGAATGGGCTGCTCGGGCGTACCGATCTCCAGGGCGGCTTCACCGTGGCCGCCGTGGTCGGCGCGGTGCATCATGTGACAGTCAAAGCCCTCTTCGACAAAGGTCTCGCCGGCCTGGATGCGGATCAGCCCCACGTCCAGCCGCGTGTCCTGATCGGTGGCGAACGTCAGCCGGCCGGCGACGTGAATGGTGCGGATGGGCGTGTCGCTGCTCAGGTCGTACTCGACGACGTGGCCGGGGCGAATCTGCACGCGCGCGCCCTTGCCCGGAATTTCCCCGCCTTCCCACGTCTGAGGATTCGACCAGCGGCCGTCACCTTGCGACCGAATGATGTGCGGCTCGGCCGACGCCGGCGCCATCCACCCGCCGGCCAGCAGCATCACGATCATCCATCCCAGCAGCGCAACTCGATTCCTCCGTAGCCTTCCATTGGATTGGCCGAATCAGCGGGCGGATTCAGCGTAAGCCTCGTTGTGACAGGGGTGGCACGGTCAGCGCGTCCGCCCTCAGGCGGAGAAGTCGACCGTGCTTGATCTCGCAGCGTGAACCCACGGTCGACTTCGGCTCGTTCCTCGCCTTCGCTGACCGTGCCACCCCGCGCTACAACCCTATCGTACGAAGATCAGCCAGGCGAGGGTCGGCGCGGTGCAGATGCCGACGAACGTGGCGATGACGGCCCAGACGCCCAGCGGCACCCTCGGAGCCCCCGGAGCCTCCGGAGCCCCCGGAGTCCCCGGAGTCCCCGGAGTGGCGGGGATGGCGACGGATGGCCGATCGCCGGGGGTGTCCAGCGCGATGGCGGCGGTGTGCTGCCGCCCGCTCCAATCTTCCATGCGGATGTGCAGGTGACGCGGTTCGTCAGTATCGGCTGGCATCGCCACCTGCCCCTGCAACTGATCGACGAAACCGCGCAGCGCCGTCGGGCCGGCCGCGGGCTCATCGCCGATCCATGCGACGGCGGCGCGGTAGTTGGGATGCCCGCCCGGGAAGGTCAGGCTGATGGGCAGCGACTCGCCGCCAACCGGGCCGTGGCGGAACGCCTGCACCTGCCATGGTCCGACCGCGGCCTCACCCAGGGGCGTGGGCGCAATGGTGTCGCGCGGGCCGCCGACTTGGTTCCCGATGAACGAGATCGTCGAGAACACCGCCAGCACCAGCAAGCCGATGTTCAGCAGCAGTGCCGCGGCCGTCCACCCCCGGCTCTTCCTGAAGAATCGCACCTTCCCGCGCGTCACCCGCAGCCACCAGATGAACGCACCCACGAGAATGCCCACCGACAGCGCCAGCCCGGCGAGGAACCAGATCGTCCTGGTCAATAGCCCGCCGAACTGCCCGAAGTGCAGCGGGTCGGCCGTCTCGATCAGACGCTGACCGATGCTCAGTTCATCGCCTCGGCGGACCTCGATTATCTCACCCGTGTATGGGTCCAGGTGCACGCGGTTGGCCGTGTCCGCCACCAGCAGCGCCTCGGCCTGCCCCGTCAACGTGACCGATCTGCCCAGCCGATTCGCCGGGTAGATGCCCTCGATTTCGAGCCCCGGAAATGCCTGGCCCGCACGCTGAACCAGCGCCGAGAGCGGCAGCGGCTCGAGCACGGTGTCGCGCCGCTAAAACGATTGCTTCGAGACATCGGCCCACGCCGGCTGGTACGTCACGTCCATGTGTTCCATGATCTGGGCCGCCAGGTACCACAGCCCCGTCACGCTGAACATCACGGCGAACAGCAGCGACCACATGCCCGCCATGCGGTGCAGGTCAGACCAGAAGACGCGCCGCCCGTGCGTGAAGCGCAGCCGCCACAGCGATCGCCACCACTTCTTGTAGAACAGCAGCCCCGTCGCCGCCGAAAACAGCAGCACGAAGCTGAACACGCACACGAACACCCGCCCATGCGGCCAGTAGTCGCTGCTGAGGATGTAGAACTGCTTGTGAAAGATGCGGAAGAAGCTGGCGACGTTGAGCATCGTGCTCTGGCCGCGCACCTCGTAGGTGTACGGATCGATGAAGACCCAGCGCAGGTCCCGCGCGTTGTAATAGATCATCGCCCGCGCGGCGGTGTGCTCATCCGGCGGAGCGGCCAGATAGGAGATCGACGCATGCGGGTGCGCTTCGGCCACGCTGCGGTAGAGTTCGTCCCACGCCGGCGGCCGACGCTCGGCGCCCGCCGGCGGCTCCACCCGAAGCGCCGGCTCAATGAGCCAGTCGATGTCGTGGCTGAACACCGCGCAGGTGCCGGCGAAGCAGATCAGGAACAGCAGGAGCCCGAAGTTCAGCCCCAGCCACCCGTGAAGCTGAAACAGCCGCTTTTCGCTGATCCATTTCATGGGGGGCAGCCCGCCGCGTCAGAATTCCACGCCGATAGACCCAACCACCAGCAGCGGTTCGCCCGGGTGCACGATGCCCCGATCGCTGGCCCGGACGAAGTAGTCCTCGTTGAAGATGTTCTCGACGTTCAGTTGCAGCTTGAGCACCTGGCCCGTCCGCAGCGGCTTGCGGTACCAGACGCCCGCATCGAAGGTGATGTAGTCATCCAGCACCAGCGTCTGGTCGAAGGTCGCGTTGAACTCGCTGACATAGCGCAGCCCGCCGCCGAAGCCCAAGCCCTCCATCGCGGTGTTCTGCGCGAAGTTGTAGGCCAGCCAGATGCGCGTGGTGTGCAGCGGCA
>DASVCG010000477.1:0-5509 GCA_036381755.1 Phycisphaeraceae bacterium
CGCCGACTGCTTCCGCCTGTATGAAATGTACATGGGGCCGCTGGAGGAAGCGGTGGACGCCCACGATGTCGCGGGTGTTCCACACCTTGGACTGGTCCAGCGGGCCCAGGTACATCAGGTAAAGCCGCAGCGAATCGGCGCCGTACTGGGCGATCACGTCATCGGGGGCGACGGCGTTCTTGAGGCTCTTGCCCATCTTGCCGAACTGCTCAAAGACTTCCTGATCCTGGTAATAGAACTTGCCGTCGCGCTGCTGGACCTGGTCAGCGGGCACGTAGACGCCGCGAGCGTCGGTGTAGGCGTGGGCCTGGATATAGCCCTGGTTGAACAGGCGGCCGAACGGCTCGGGCGTGGAGACGTGGCCCAGGTCGTAGAGCACCTTGTGCCAGAAGCGCGCGTAGAGCAGGTGCAGCACCGCGTGCTCGACCCCGCCGACGTAGAGGTCCACCCCGCCGGCGTGGGCCTGACCGTCCTTCTTCCGGCTGGTCATCCAGTAGCGCTCCGCCTCCTGGCCGACGAAACGCTCATCGTTGCGCGGGTCGCAGAAGCGCAGGTAATACCAGCACGAGCCGGCCCACTGCGGCATGGTGTTGAGCTCGCGCGTGCACTTCTGGCCGTCGCGCTCGACGTATTTCCACGCATCGGGCGCTCGGCCCAGGGGCGGCTGGGGCGGGGCGTCGGGGTCGTCGCTGGCCGCGGGGCGGAAGTCCTCCATCGGGGGCAGCTCCACCGGCAGCTCGTCCTCCCCCACCGGCACGATCTGGCCGCCGGGGCAATGCAACAGCGGGAACGGCTCGCCCCAGTAGCGCTGACGGCTAAAGAGCCAGTCGCGCAGCTTGTACTGCACCGTGCCCCGGCCCAGGCCCTTGCGCTGGAGCCAGGCGGTGATCTCTTGCTTGGCCTGCGGCGTGGGCAGGCCGTTGAGCGAAACCTCCTCGTTGGCCGAGTTGACGCCCTGGCCCTCGCCCGTGTACGCCTCGGGGAACGAGCCGGGCGCTTCCAGGTACCGCTGGCGGATGCGCTCGATGGTTTCCAGCTCGCACGCCATCGTGCCGCCGGGCTCCTCGGGCAATTGCTCAGACTGGTGACGCAGCCAGCTATCAGGCGGCATGACCACCGCCTTGATGGGCAGGCCGAACTGCTTGGCGAACTCGAAGTCGCGTTCGTCGTGCGCCGGCACCGCCATGATCGCCCCCGTGCCGTAGCCCATCAGCACGTAGTCAGCGATCCAGATGGGGATCTTGGCGTTGTTGACGGGGTTGATGGCGTAGGCGCCGGTGAACACGCCGGTCTTGGCCTTGGCCTGGGCCTGGCGGTCCACGTCGCTGCGGCTCTGGGCCTGCTGGCGGTACTGGTTGACCTCGTGGTACTGCTCGGGCGTGGTGATCGCCTCCACCAGCGGATGCTCAGGCGCCAGGACCATGTACGTGGCGCCGAAGAGCGTGTCGGGGCGGGTGGTGAAGACGGTGATGACCTCCTGGTCCGAGGTGGCTGTGCCGTAGGCCAGGGGGAACTGCACCTGGGCGCCCTGGCTGGGGCCGATCCAGTTGCGCTGCATGAGCTTGATGGGCTCGGGCCAATCGACCAGGTCCAGGTCTTCCAGCAGGCGCTGGGCGTAGGCGGTGATGCGGAGCATCCACTGCCGAAGGGGCCGCTTGTAGACGGGGAAGTTGCCGCGCTCCGACCGGCCCTCCGCGGTGACCTCCTCGTTGGCCAGCACCGTGCCCAGGCCTGGGCACCAGTTCACGGGCACCTCGTCGATGTAGGCCAGGCGGTATTCGTCCAGGAGCGCGCGCTGCTGATCGGGCGTCAGCTCCTGCCACTTGCGCGTGCCGATGGGCCCGCCGACGATCGGCTCGATGCCGCCGGCGGGGTCGACAGGCACCAGCTCGCCGTCGGGCCCGATTTCATACTGGCCGCTGGCGAGCGCCTGCTCCAGCTCAGCGATGGGGCGAGCCTTGCCCTGCGCCGGGTCGAACCAGGCATTGTAGAGCTGGAGGAAGATCCACTGCGTCCATTTGTAGTAGCGCGGGTCGGTGGTGGCGATGCAGCGGTCCCAGTCGTAGCCCAGGCCGATCCGCTTGAGCTGGCGGATCATGTTGTCGATGTTGCGCTGGGTGGTGATGGCCGGGTGCACGCCGTGCTCGACGGCGAACTGCTCCGCGGGCAGGCCGAAGGCGTCAAAACCCATCGGGTGCAGCACGTTGAAGCCGCGCATCCGCTTGTAGCGGGCGAAGATGTCGGTGGCGATGTAGCCCAGGGGGTGCCCCACGTGCAGCCCCACGCCCGAGGGGTAAGGGAACATGTCCAGCACGTAGAACTTGGGCTTGCCTGGGTCGAAGCCCGGATCGCCCGGGCCGGGCGTCTTGAAGGTCTTGTGCTGCTCCCAGTGGGCCTGCCAGCGCGGCTCGATGGCTTGCGGATCGTACCTCATAGAGCATCAGGATAGACTCCAAAAGCCGGGCGGACAAAGCCGCTTAAAGCCCGCGGTCAGCAGCGTTGCAAGCAAGGCCCGCAGCGGCCGGCGGTCGGATGGATGCGATGCCGTCTGGCTCATGCACGCTCCCGGAGTGGTTTGATGGCTCTTGGCCAGCGCAGCGGCGTGCCGACGGGGTTCCGCCCCGCTTGAGCGGGGGTGTTAGAACGGCACCATGATGCCGGCGTAGAGCTGAGCGCCGTCAAGGCCGTTGTTGATCCGCGTGGTGCCGGCGTTGGAGATGTGCAGCCAGCGTGCGCCGCCCATGAGGCGGATGGAGTCGGTGATCTGGAGCGTGCCGCCGAGGCCGACCTGCGGGCGGAAGTTGTGGTGACTGTCGGAGGGGAAGTTGGTGGTAGCCAGTTGGAAGCCCGCCCCGCCGTCGATGTAAAGCGACCAGCCCCGGCCCTGGAGGAAGTGCCAGCGGAACAGCAGGTCGATCCCGCCCACGCCGCCGTCGTCGTCCTTCTCAGCGTCAGCCCAGCCGCCGACGCCTTCGAGGTTGATCGAAAGGTCGTCGACGAAGTGGTAACCCACGCCGATGTGGCCGGTGTAGATCTCGCCCTTGTCCGAGTCGCCCCACGTGCCCGAGCCGTAAGTTTGAAACGTCCAGGTTCCCTGGGCGAAGGGGCGATCGAAAGCGGGCGTGCTCGTTGCCGCGAGGGCGGTCTCGCCGGTGACCCAGGCTGTGACGCGGGCGTCAAGCGGATCGAGCTGCGCCCAGCATGGGTCCGCGGCTGTCAGCAGGCTCAGCCACCCTCCTGCGACCACGGAGATTGCCAGCATTCGATACATGAGCGTGCCCTGGAATGGGATAGACCGATGAGGCTGGATTATGAAGCGGCGCGGGATGATTTGCAACGCGCTGCGATTGGGGTGCGAGCTTGGCGCGAAAGACGTTGCTCGCGTGTTGCTCCGCCTGCGTGGCTGGGTGGGGCTAAGGGGCTTCGCTGCGTCGCCTGCGCAGCAGCAACGCCGCCAGCGCGCCCAGTGTCAAGACCACCAGCGCCGCAGCCAGGATGGGCAACAGGACCGCCAGCGCAGCCAGGATCACGGCCGCGATGGCCTCGATGGTGGACACGATGACGTTGCCCAGCCCGCCTGTGGTGGCGCTGGAGGTGACGCGGGTGACCACGGTGGAGAGTTGGATCGCGCCAGCGGCCCCGCCGCCTGCGATCAGCCCCAGGGCCCATTTAAGGAAAGGATCATCGGTCGGCAGCACCGCGACCATCGCTGCTGTGCCCGCCAGGACCGCTGCGGGCGTGGCGATCGTATCCAGCAGGTTGTCCACCCAGGGGATGTAATACGCCGCCACCTCCACCGCTGTCGCAGCGGCCAGCGCCACCATCGCCGCGTTGCCGCTTAGCCAGTCGAACCGCTCACCCAGCGGCAAGACCCCCAGGCGCGCCGCGACGCCCATGACCAGCAGCGGCGCGAACACCCGAAACCCGCACGCCGCGGCCAGCCCCACGCCCGCGCACAGCCCCACGAAAAAGGTCATCAGGTCCATCCGCGCCGGCTCCTGCCCCCGCCGATCCGCTTCACCGGCGGCATTTCCGTTATTCTACGCCGCAACAGCTCGTACCTGACGGCCAAGCATTCCCCACCGCGTACCTTTCTCATGACCGCTACGCCACCAACCCGCCTGCCCCGCCAGTTGGGCGTGTTCGCCGCGGTGATGCTCGGCCTGGGCTCGATCGTGGGCACGGGCGTGTTCGTCAGCACGGGGCTGGCCGCGGGCGTCGCGGGGCCGTCAGCCATCCTGGCGGTGATCCTGGCCGCGGGGCTGGCCACCTGCAACGGCCTAAGCTCAGCCCAACTGGCCTCGGCGCACGCGGTGGCTGGGGGCACCTACGAGTATGGTTATCGGTTCCTGCGCCCCGGCTGGGGCTTCCTGGCGGGGTGGATGTTCCTGGCGGCCAAGACCGCCTCCGCGGCCACCGCGGCGCTGGGGTTTGCCGGCTATGGCCTGCACCTGGTCGCCCCCGACCGGCCCGATCTGCAAACACCCGTGGCGCTGGCGGTCACGCTCCTGCTGACGCTGCTGGTCCTGGCGGGCATGAAGCGGACCAGCCGCGCCAACACCGCCATCGTCTGCGTCACCCTCACAGCACTGCTCGCGTTCATCGCTGCGGGCCTGCCCACCGCCCTTGAGCGCAGCAGGCACACCTTCACGCCCTTTTTCCCTGCTGATCAGCCGCCCCTGGCCGGCCTGCTGCACGCGACGGCACTGATGTTCGTGGCCTACACCGGCTACGGCCGAATCGCGACGCTGGGCGAAGAGGTGCGACGCCCCCGGCAAAGCATCCCCGCTGCGATCCTGATCACGCTGGCCATCTCCGCGGTGCTGTACGTGGGTGTGGTGGGCGTGGCGATCGGCGTCGCGGGCGCCCAGGCGTTCGAGCAGGCTGCACAGCAACAGGCTGCGCCGCTCCAGGTCATCGCGATGCAATTCCCCCACGCTGGGCGGGCGACGGCGGCGCTGGTGGCCATCGGCGCGATGACCGCCATGCTGGGCGTGCTGCTGAACCTGATCCTGGGCCTGTCGCGCGTAGTGCTGGCGATGGGCCGACGGGGCGACCTGCCCCGCGCGCTAGGCGCGCTGAGCCCGCGCGGCACGCCCGCGGCTGCGGTCATCCTCACCGGCCTGCTCATCGCGACGCTGACGCTGATCGGCTCGGTCAAGGCTAACTGGTCGTTCAGCGCCTTCACAGTGCTGATCTACTACGGCATCACCAACGCCGCGGCCCTGCGCCTGCCGCCTGAACGCCGGCTCTACCGGCCCTGGTGGGCCTGGATGGGCCTGATCGGCTGCTTGTTTCTTGCGTTCTGGGTCGAGCCGGTCTACTGGGGCGTGGGCCTGATCCTCATCGCCATCGGCCTGGCCTGGCACCGCATCGCCCAGCGGCTGGCGTCGTCCAAAGTCAACCCCTCCTGAAGCCGTCGGATCAGGGGGTGAGCCGAAGAAAATCACCCTTCAAAACGCGCGAAAGCCGCATTATCTGCGAAAGCGGTTTCCATTCATCAGCGGCA
>DASVCG010000478.1:0-8782 GCA_036381755.1 Phycisphaeraceae bacterium
TAGGCAATGAGCTGGGCGACGCTGAAGATCATGTCGGACGTGTGGCCTTGCTGCATGACCTGGCCGTTGAGGGTGGTGGTCAGGGCAAGGTTTTGGGGGTCGGGGATCTCATCCGCGGTGACCAGAACCGGGCCCAGGGGGCAGAAGGTGTCAAACCCCTTGCCGCGGATCCATTGCCCCCCGCCGGCGTGCCTCTGCCAGCGCCGGGCCGAGACATCATTAGCGCAAGTATATCCTAGAACGTGATTTAAGGCATCTTCGGGGACGATATTCCGGCCTGGCCTGCCGATGACCACCGCCAGCTCGCCCTCGTAGTCCACCTCCTCCCCGTGCGTGCAGCAGGCGGGGATGCAGATCGCGGCTTCAGGGTCGTTCAAAGCGGTGGTGGGCTTCATGAATAGGATGGGCTGTTCGGGGATCGCGGCCCCGGTTTCCCGGGCGTGTTCGCGGTAATTCAAGCCGATACAGAAGATATTGACCGGCACCAGGGGCGCCAGCCGCTGGGCGATGGGGACGACCTGGTTAGTTAGCTCGGGGAGGGTTTCGGGGGCCTCCAGGGGCGAGCGGGCCAAAAGCTGGGCGGTGCCGTCGCCGCGGTCGATGCCGTAGCGGATGAGGCCTTGATCGTCGCGGAATCGCACGATACGCATGGGGCGGGTCTCCGAGAGGTTTCCGGGGACTTCCGGGGGTCCGGGGGGCCGGGGGGCCGGGGGGCCGGGGGTCTACGGGGGTGAGGACAAGTCGATATAATCTCACGAGTTTGTCCCCTGAGCCAGTCGACCGACTCCTGGGCTTTGAAGGGGCCGACGTTGACCGATTCACCACCCCCTTCCGACGACGCCATGAAAAGCACCGCAGACGCCTCACAGCCCACGACGCCGCGAACGTGGCAGGATGTGATCGACCCCAATCAGCGCGCGGACGTGCCCGAGGGGCTGTGGATGCGGTGCGTCAACTGCGAAGCCCTGCTGTACCGCAAGCAGGTGGAGCAGAACCTGCACGTGTGCCCGGATTGCGACTACCACTACCGCCTCGGGGCCGATGAGCGCATCGTGCAGCTTTGCGACCCGGGCAGCTTCGAGCCGATGTGGACGGACCTGGCTCCCAAGGATGCGCTGGGGTTCGTGGACCGGATGCCTTACCGGGAGCGGCTCAAGCAGGAGCAGGCCAAGACCGGCCACCCCGACGCGGTGCAATGCGGCAAGGCGTTCATCAAGGGCCGCGGCGTGATCCTGGCGGTGATGGACAGCCGCTTCATGATGGCCTCGATGGGCTGCGTGGTGGGAGAGAAGATCACGCGCGCAGCGGAGCTGGCGGCCCAGACCGATCAGCCGCTGGTGATCATCAGCGCCTCAGGCGGCGCGCGGATGCAGGAGTCGGCCCTGTCGCTGGCGCAGATGGCCAAGGTGTCCGCAGCGCTGGCGCGCCTCGATGAGGCCGGGGGGCTGTTCATCAGCGTGCTGACCGACCCGACCTATGGCGGGGTGACCGCCAGCTTCGCGATGCTCGGCGACGTCATCCTCGCTGAGCCACGCGCCTACATCGGCTTCGCCGGCGCCCGCGTCATCGCCAACACCGTCCGCCAGGAACTGCCCGAAGGCTTCCAGCGGGCTGAGCACCTCCTTGAAAAAGGCTTCATCGACCGCGTCGTCCACCGCAAAGACCTGCGCAGCGAGATCGGCCGAGTGATCGACTACGCAGGCAAGTGAGGGATCGACGGAAGATGGAGCGGCCTGCCGCGCCCCCGTTGGGGACGGGCTAATTCAAGCTGAATCACATCGCTGATGAGTTGATCACATGACCAGGCTGTCCAGCGAGCCCAGCGCCATGGGTTCGCGGGCCCAGAACGGCTCAGCGTACTGCGTGCCGATGCGGCTGCCCATGTAGGCGTTCATCTGCCGAATCCACGTCACCACCTGGCGGTTGCGCGGGGGCGTGACGAACTGCGAGCGGTATGCCTTGATCGCCCGCTCCTTGCCGTCCATCTGCTCGGAGATGTCGATGCAGAACGAGGGATTGGCGACGTGCCGCAGGTGGGTGCAGTAATAATAGAACATCCACTTGGGGTAGATGGGCTGGCCGGGCAGGTCGATCTTGGTGAGCTTGGCGTCGAAGCGCGCATCCTCGACGATGCGCGTGGTGGCGACGTGGTCGGGGTGGGCGTCCTCGGGGAACGGCAAAAAGACGATGGAGGCCTGGTGCTCACGGATCACGCCAGCGACCAGGTGGCGAGCGGCGAGCGAGTGCTCCACTTCACGGTTCTTGAGCCCCAGCAGCCGACGCTGCACGCCCAGGATCTGGGCTGCTTTGGTCCATTCCTTTTGGCGCTGCTTGGGCGAGCCGTAGGGCGTGGGCTCGCCGTCGGTCATGTCCAGCAGCAGCACGTTGTGCCCTTGCTGAGCCAGGCGGATGATCGTCCCGCCCATGCCCAGTTCCTGATCGTCCGGGTGCGGGCCCACGACGAGGATGTTGGCCATGCCAAACTCCTTGATTGATTGGTTTGAGGCAGCTTTAGCCGCGCCCCCGTTAGGGGCGGGCTATTGGGAATCTTCAATCCCTAATTCCAAACTCAAACCCTCAATCCCCAACTCCCAATCTCTCTTGTTTTTCTCTGTGCCTCTGCGGTCAATCTTCTTTTCCTGGCGATCCTCTTGGCGTCTTGGCGGTTATCTCTTCAGATCGCCGAATCGCCGAATGGTTCAATCTACCCGCCCAGCACCTGGCGGTAAACCTGCTCGATGGGCGCGTGCATAAGGCGAGCGTCGAAGCGCGCCCGCACGTGGGCCTGGCCGCGCTGGATCATCTCGGCGCGCTGGTCGGGGTGCTCGAACATCCACAGGATCGCCTGCGCCAAAGCGTCGCGGTCGCCCACGGGCACGAGCCGGCCGGTCTGGCCGTCGATGCAGATCGAGCCGATGCCGCCCGCGTCGTAGGCGACGATCCCGCAGCCGCACATCAGCGCCTCGACGAGCGTGCGGCTCTGGCCTTCCTGGTAGGAGGGCAGCGCTTTGACGTCCACCGCGGTCAGCAGCCGGGCGACCCGCTCGTGCGGCACCAGGCCCAGCAACATGACGCGGTCCTGCGCGCCAAGCTGGCGGATGCGGGCTTCGAGGCGCGCTCGATCCCAGCCGTCGCCGATCCACACCATGCGCAGCTCGGGCAGGCGCTCGCGCAGGCGGGGAAAAATGTCGAGCAGGTCGTCGTGCCCCTTGAGCGGATCGAGCCGGGCGACGATGCCCAGCACCGGCGCATCGGGCGGGATGCCAAGCTCCGCGCGGACCGCGGCGCGCTGGGCTGGGTCGGCCTTGAATCGCGTCATGTCCACGCCGCTGGGGATAACGGTGAACCGCTGGGGCGGCGCGATGCCCTGCTCAGCGAAGGCGTCGCGCATCGCGGGAGTGATGGCGATGAGGTGATGGCACCGCTGGGCGGCCCATTTTTCCGCTGTGACGTAGGCGCGGTGGACCCACCGCGGCTGGCGGTCGTGGAACGGCAGGCCGTGGACGGTGTGGATCACCGCGGGCACGCGTTGCGACCACGCCGCGGCGCGGCCGAGGATGCCCGCTTTGCTCGAATGCGTGTGCACCACGTCGGGGCGCAGTCGGCGGATCAGCCGCTTCAGGTCGCGGTAGCACAGCACATCGTGCCAGGGGGAAATTTCCCGTCGCATGTGGGGGATTTCGATCAGCTCAGCGCCGCTTTGCTGGGCTTCGTGCAGGAGCGAGCCCTCCGGGCCGTAGATAGGCCCGAACGCCAGGGCTACGCGATGGCCCGCTGCTGTCTGGGCGGCACAGCTCATGATGGTGTTTTGCTGTGCTCCGCCCAGGATCAAGCGCGTGATGACGTGGAGGATGGTCAGGCGCTGGGGTGGTTGGCGTTCGCGGTCGGGCGTCATGGTTGCCACGGATTTTTATGATCGCACGCGGTGGCCCGGCCGCCAAATCGCGCCGTCGTCGAACCGACCGCCGATCAATACTTGATCCACTCCAGGCACAGGCCCTGCGGCGGCAGCGTGGGGCCGGCCAGGCGACGATCGCCTGTGGCCAGGATCTGATCGACCCGCTCAGGCTCAAAGAGCCCCCGGCCGACCTCCACCAGCGTGCCGGCAAGGATGCGCACCATGTTGTAGAGGAAGCCGTCGCCCTGCACGACGATGTGCACCTGCGGCTCGGTGCTGCGCTCCACGGCGCAGTGGTGGATCGTGCGCACGGTGGATCGGCGGTTGTGGCCCGCAGCGGCCAGGCCCGCGAAATCGTGCATGCCCACGAGCCGCTGGGCCGCGTCGTTCATGCGGCCCAGGTCCAGCGGCGTCCAGCAGTGCCACACCAGATTTCGCAGCCCCAGCGGGCGATGCTCGCTGTGCCAGATGCGGTAGCGGTACTGCTTGCTGACCGCGTCGTTGATGCAGTCGAACTTGGGCGGGGCCAGCTCCACGTGGCGCACTTCCACGTCCGGGGGCAGGCGGGCGTTGATCGCCATCGCCATGCGCTCCAGCGGGATGGGCGAGGCGGCGTCGAACTGGGCCACCTGCCCCATCGCGTGCACGCCCGCGTCGGTGCGGCTTGCGCCGACGAGGTGAATCTTCTGCCCGAGCAATTCCTGGATGGCCTGCTCCACCACGCCCTGCACGGTGCGCAGCGGCTCGCCGCCGGGCGGGTGCTGCTTCTGCCAGCCGTGGAAGAGCGTGCCGTCGTAGGCGATGGTGAGCTTGTAGCGGCGGACCGTAAGCGGCTTGGCTGAGCGGGGGGTCGCTTCCGTCGCGGGTTGTGGAGGGATCGAGCTGGTCATCTAAACCAGGGCTGGGCGGCAAGATCGCAATAGCGGCGATCAGGAGGAATCGCGCATGGTTTCCGGGTCGACGCCCTGCTGCTGGCACCACTGGCGATACGCCTGCGGCAGGATCTCCGAGGGCTTGATCTGGCTGCGCCCGCCCCAGAAGACGTTGGTGTAGCTCACGGGGATGCCCTGGCTGGCCAGGTGGTCGTCCATGGCGGCTTTGTGGGCCAGGAGGAGGTCTTTGTCCGTGCCGTGGGCTACGCCCATGAGGTTGACGTTGGCGAACTCCGGCCCGCCCTCGCGCCAGTAGGCGTGGGTCATGATGTGGAAGCGGCCGATCTCCTTGCCGGCCTCCATTTCCCGCCCGGGCGGGACGCGCCAGTGGAATAGCGCATTGAACCGCGTGACGCGCGGGTTGCCCGCAACCTTTTTGACGTGCTCCAGGAAGGTGGAGAACCGCCCGATGACACCCCGCTGATTGAGCTGCCGGGCCACGTCGAAGAACTCTTGCTCGGAGACGCCGGCCTCCTGGGCGCGCAGGCGCCAGGGGTCGGGCGTGATCTCCTGCGGGGCCAGCTCGCGCTTCAGGGCCGCCAGGACGCGCCATTCCAGGTCGCTTAGCTCGATGATGGTGGCGTCGATCGCCTTGCCGGGCTGATCGGTTTTGCTGCCGGGCTCCAAACCGCGTCGGCGCACGTGCCCCACGCCCAGCGTGAACAGCTTTTTGGCGGGCAGCAGGAGATAGGCTGTGGCGCCGGTGATGCGCATCAGGAGCTGGCAGTGCTTCTCGATGGAGAAGCCCTGGGGCACCTTGAGGGTGGTCCAGAGGCGATATTGCCAGCCGGGCGTTCCCGGATCGGTGGAGCGGATGACCACGTGGCCGGAGAACGGGTCCTCCTGGGCCATCCAGTCAAAGGCGGCGTCGAGGCGGTCTTGCGGCACGCTCCAGGCGACCAGCGCCCCGGGCGCGAGGCTGGTGGCCAGGATGGTCTGGCGCACCCGGCGGATCACCCCCGCCTCCAGCATCGCGCGGATGCGTTCCAGCACCGTCTCCAGCGGCACGCCGGACATTTCGCTGATCTGGTGGAACGGCGTGGGCGAGAAGCCGGCAATCTGATCCTCTGAGACGCTCAGAATACGGGCGTTGATCGGGTCGTCCACACTGACGCTAAGCGTTTGCCGGCTCATGGCAACCAGATTCTACCCGTTTGTACGGCCACGGACGAGAAGCCATCCCCCGGGCCCAGCCGGGCCGCCTGAACCAACCCTGGGGAATCACACCGCGGCGCAGGAGGAAGCGGCCTGCGCCTCTTGTTTCGTCTCGCCCGCGATGCTTTCGTGGAGCGGTCCTTCGCAGCGGCTCAGTATTGAAAGCCGTTCTCGCGGATGCGCACGTGGGGCGTGACGCCGGGCACGCAGTTGGCGCCGCGCACGACGCCCACGAACAGGTCGTGATCGCCCTCCACGTCCATGTGGCAGGCCAGCTCGCACTCCAGGTAGGCCATCGCCCGCGCCAGGATGGGCAGGCCCGGCAACTGGCCTGTGACCAGCTCCAGCCCCAGGAATGGGTCCTCGTTGGCCGGCACGCCGTTGGCGAACTTGCGCAGGATCAGCTTGTCATGGTCGCTGACCTGGCACAGGGCGAACCGCCTCGATTCGCTGATCAGGGGCATGATCGGCCGGCCCTTGGCCACCGCCACCGACACCATCGGCGGCTCAAAGCAGACCTGCTGGACAAAGCTGGTGAGCATGCCCATGCGGCGGTCTTCGTGCTGGGCCGTCAGCACAAACAACCCCGACGGGATGCGCCCCAGCGCCTCGCTGATCCTCTTCCGATGAGCCTCATCCATACGCCGGTCGCCGCTCCCAATCTCCAGACCTCTACCCAGCTTACGCAGCATACGCACTTGCCACCAGCGACGCAAAGCCCCGCCAGCCCGCCACGGCTTGGCCGACGCCGCCCGCAGCCTCTATACTCCGCCCATGCCTCGCCAAGCGGTCATGTTCGATCTGGACGGCACCCTCATCGACGCCCTGCGGGATATCGCCGAGTCGGCCAACCGCGTCCTGAGCCACTACGGCCTGCCCACGATCAGCCTGGACCGCTACCGCTACCTGGTGGGCCAAGGCGCTGAGCACCTGATCCGCCAGGCCCTGGGCCCGGACCACCAGGACAAGCTCTCGGAGGCCCTGCCGCTTTATCGCTCCTATTACGTCCATCACATGTACGACCACACGCGGCCTTACGAGGGCATCCCCGAGCTGCTCGACGCCCTCCAGGCCCGCGGCGTCAGGCTGGCGGTGCTCAGCAACAAGCCCCACGGCGCCACGGTGCAAATCGTCGGCCGGCTGCTGGAGCGGTGGCGATTCGACCAGGTCTATGGCCAGCGCGACAGCGTGCCGATCAAGCCCGATCCCGCCGCGGCGATCCAGATCGCCCAAAGTATGGCGATTCCTCCCGATCAGTGGCTTTACGTGGGCGACACCCGCGTGGATATGCTCACCGGCAAAGCCGCGGGCATGTTCACCGTGGGCGTGACCTGGGGCTTCCGCCCCGAAGCGGAGCTGCGCGAAAGCCACGCCGACGCCATCATCCATCAGCCCCTCCAACTGCTGGAGTGGCTTTAGCATTAGCGTGGAGGGTCAACGGGCCTGGCCGGCACGCCGACGACGGTCTGGCCCGCGGGGACCGATCGCGTCACCACAGCGCCGGCGCCGACGGTGCAGCCTTCGCCCAGCACCAGCCGTGGGAGGACAGCAGCGTTAAGGCCGACGAAGCTGCCGGCCCCGACGCGCACGCATCCGCCCAGCGTCGCGCCGGGGGCTACGTGGCAGAACGCCCCCAGCTCGCTGTGATGCTCGATGATCGCCCCGCTATTGATGATCGCCCCTTCGCCCACGCGCGCCCCGGTATGCACCACCGCGCGCGGGCCGACGAACGTGCCGGGCCCCAGTTGGGCTGATGGGCTCACCCAGGCTGTAGGGTGCGCGACGTGCACGAGCCGGCGCTGGTTTTGCTGAAGCCGGGCGGTCACGCGCCTCCGCGCGGCGTTGTCGCCCACAGCCACGATATAGCAGGCGCGATCCAGCCGCGGATCATTGCGCGACAGCAGCGGCCAGGGCGACTGACCGCCTTGAGCGCTTGCGTCGTCGTCGAGGAACCCCAGGACCGACAGGCCAGCGGCCTCTGCGGCCTCGGCCACCACCTGGCCATGCTCGCCCATGCCGTAGACCACCAGCGGCCAGGACTCTGCGTGCGGGCGGATCACGCGGAGGGCCCCCCCTCGCTGTCGGACACCGGCTCGGGCTCAGCGGTCGGCGGCGCGCCGGTCAGGCGGTAACGCTCGCCCACCGCGCTTTGCCAGCCGGGGTGGTCGCGGCGGATCGGCACCCCGCGGAACACGCTGTGGCAGCGGTAGCACACCAGCTCGCGCGGCGAGAACAGGAAGATCCCCACATCCAACACCAGCATCACCCCCAGCAGCGCCGCCACCAGCCCCACCTGCTCCACCCCCAACAGCAGCATCACCACCACCGCCGCCAGGAGCAGCAGGGCAAAGGCGGTCAACTGGGGCAACCGCTTGCGCGCGAAAAGGTCCACGCACCCGCACGCGGGGCAGCGGCGCAGGTGATGCTCATCGTCCAGGGCGCGGTCCCAGTCCAGGTGGACCGCAGGGCCCTGCCCGTCCGGCGGGCGGACCACAGCGGGAGGGGAAAGCAAATCGACTTCCACGGAAAACAGCCGCTGCCGACGTTCATCCCGCAGGTCGATTCGCATACTCTATTGTGTCGGCTATCCTCGCCAGTTGCAATAGAACGGCCCGGCTGACCGGCGCGCCGGACGCGGGCCGATGCAAGAAAACGGAAAGGGAATCGGCATGGCTGCGAAAAAGATCCTGATGCTGGTGGGCGATTACGTCGAGGACTACGAGGTGATGGTCCCCTTCCAGGCCCTTGCGATGGTGGGCCACACGGTCCATGCGGTCTGCCCGGGCAAGCCGGCCGG
>DASVCG010000479.1:0-8458 GCA_036381755.1 Phycisphaeraceae bacterium
GCCTCGTTGAAGGTGGTGAGCATGGCCGCGGCCTGCTGGGCCTGGACCAGCCGCTGGGCGATGCGCCGACGCAGGGGGGTCATGGGGACGACCTCCTCCTGCCGTTCACCGATCGCGCTTGGTGCCGGGGCAGCGGCTGCAGCGGGGGTGGGCGTCTCCTCGCGCGACAGGGTCGGCTCAGCAGGGGGGGCCTGTTCCGCGGGCGGGGGCTCGGGCTGCGCGCGTTCGATGTGCCGCTGCACGTCTTCCTTCAGGAGCCTGCCGCCTGGGCCGGTGGCCTGGACGTCCTGGGCACGCAGGCCGTGCTCCTCCAGCAGCCGACGGGCCGCGGGCATGACGTGTGGCTCCGCAGCCGCTGCCGGGGCCGGCTTCTCCTTCTCTTTTCCCTTCTCTTTCGCCGGCGCGCCACCAGCCGGGGCCGGGGCGGCTTCGCCCTCCTCGAAGATCGCGATCACATCGCCCACGTGGGCGGTTTCGCCTTGCTTCTTGAGCACGCGGCTGAGCCGGCCCGTTGCCGGCGCGGGCAGCTCCTGCGTGGCCTTGTCGGTTTCGATCTCCACCAGCACCTCGTCCTTGCGGGCCGTTTCGCCCTCGGACTTGTGCCACTTGCCGATTTCCACCTCGGTGATCGATTCACCGACTTCGGGGATTTTCAATTCGATGGCCATGAGGATTCCCACCGATACCGATGTTGAATGAGTCAGCCGCCCCTGTGCCGCCCGGCCCGCGCGTTTTTTTAGCTAGCAGCTAGCCGCCGCTGAAAGCGGCGTTGAGGATCTCCTCCTGCTCGATCTGGTGCGCAGCCCTGGAGCCGGTGGCGGGGCTGGCCGAGGCCCGGCGGCTGATGACCGCCAGCGGCCAGCGGCCCCACAGCGTATCGCAGAACCGCATCCGCAGGAAGGGCCAGGCCCCCATGTTCGAAGGCTCCTCCTGCACCCAGAACACCGGCGTGCCGTCCGGGAACTTGCTCAGCACCGTCTGAAGCTGCTCCGCCGGGAACGGGTAATACTGCTCCAGGCGGATGATCGGCACCTCCGCCCGCCCCAGCTTCTGACGCTGCTCCAGCAGCTCGTAGTAGATCTTGCCCGAGCACAGCAGCACGCGCGACACCTGCTGCGGGCGGTGGATGCTCGGGTCGTCGATCACCCGCTGGAACATGGCCGTGGCCAGCTCGTCAAGCGTCGAGGTCGCCTGCGGGTGACGCAGCAGGCTCTTGGGCGTCATGACGATCAGCGGCTTGCGCCACGGACGCATCACCTGCCGACGCAGCACGTGGAAGTACTGCGCCGGCGTGGTGGGGTTGACCACCTGGATGTTGTCCTCCGCGGCCAGCGTCAGGAACCGCTCCAGCCGTGCTGAGGAGTGCTCAGGCCCCTGCCCCTCAAAGCCGTGGGGCAAGAGCAGCACCAGCCCGCTCAGCCGCCGCCACTTCTCCTCCGCCGAGACGATGAACTGGTCGATGATCACCTGCGCCGCGTTGGCGAAGTCGCCGAACTGCGCCTCCCAGATCACCAGCCCGTCGGGGCAATCGAGGCTGTAGCCGTACTCAAAGCCCATCACGCCCGCTTCCGACAGCGGGCTGTTGTAGATCTCCACCGGCGCCTGGTCGGGCTCCAGGTGTTGCAGGGGCGTGTAGGTCTGGCCGGTCTCCACGTCGTGCAGCACCGCGTGGCGCTGGCTGAACGTGCCGCGCTGCGAATCCTGCCCGGACATGCGGATGCGGTATCCCTCCGTGGCCAGGCTGGCGAAGGCCAGGGCCTCCGCAGCGGCCCAGTCCAGCGGCCGATCGCCCTGGGCCATCTCCCTGCGGGCCTTGAGCAACCGCTCGATCTTGGGGTGGATGTGAAAATCAGCGGGCGCTTGCGTCTGCTTCTCCAGCAGCGCCTGGAGCCGAGCCTTGGGCACGCCGGTGTGCGCCTCGTCCACCTGCCCCTCCGGCCCGCCCAGGTACCCGGCCCAGATCCCCTGAAACGCCTGCGTGCCCGGGTCGTAGGGCTCGTTCCGCGCCGCGTTGAGCTCCTTCTCCAGCAGCTCGGTCCGCCGGGCGGCGATGCGCTGGGCGTCCTCTCGCGTGAGCCCGCCAAGCTTGAGCAATTGCTCCAGGTAGGCCTCCTGGATCGACTCCCGCCGGGTGATGGTGCTGTACATCAGCGGCTGGGTGAACGAGGGCTCGTCCCCCTCGTTGTGCCCGCGCTTGCGGTAGCAGTACATGTCGATCACCACGTCGCGCTTGAAGGCCATGCGGAAGTCCATGGCCAGGCGCAGCGCCTGGGCGACAGCCTCGGGCGACTCGCCGTTGACGTGGAAGATCGGGATCTGGAGCATGCGCGCCACGTCGGTGGCGTAGCGGCAGGAGCGGCCCTCGCGCGGCGAGGTGGTGAAGCCGATCTGGTTGTTGACGACGATGTGCAGCGTCCCGCCGACGGTGTACCCCTCCAGGCTCGAGAGGTTGAGCGTCTCCTGGACAACGCCCTCGCCGGCGAAAGCGGCGTCGCCGTGGATCAGCAGGACCATGCCTCCCTCGCCGCGGGCCTCGCCGCAGCCCATGCGGTCCTGCTTGGCGCGCATCCGCCCCAGCGCCACCGGGTTGACGAACTCCAGGTGGCTGGGGTTGAAGCACAGCGACAGGTGGATGTTCTTGCCCGTCCGCGTGCGCCAGTCGGCCGAGTACCCCAGGTGATACTTCACGTCGCCCCGGCCCAGGAACAGCCGCGGGTCCAGGTCCTCGAACTCGCGGAAGATCTGCTGCGGGCTCTTGCCGATGATGTTGGCCAACACGTTGAGCCGCCCGCGGTGGGCCATGCCGATGACGATCTCGCGGATGTCCTGCTCCCCGGCCCGCTCGAAGGCCATGTCCAGCAGGGGGATCAGCGTCTCGGCGCCTTCGAGGGAGAAGCTCTTGGCGCCGGTGAACTTGCGCTGGATGAACTGCTCGAAGACCACCGCATCGGTCAGCCGCGTGAGGATGCGGATCTGCTCCTTGCGGCTCAGCTCGATCTTGTTCCGCGTGCTCTCCATCCGCTCCTGGAGCCACTGGCGGACCTGGAGGTTGTCGATGTGCATGAACTGCACGCCGATGTCGCGGCAGTAGGTTTCGCGGAGCAGATCCAGGATGTCGCGGAGGGTGCGGAGGTTCGGGCCGGGCAGCGAGATGGTGTAGACCTGCCGGTCCATGTCGGCCTCGGTGAAGCCGTAATAGGCCGGGTCCAGCTCGGGCGGCTCCTCCGGCTGCGTGCCCAGGGGGTCCAGGCGGGCCACGATGTGCCCGCGGACGCGGTAGTTGCGGATAAGCTGGTCGACGCGGTGCTGGAGGGAGGAAAGCTCCGCCTCCCGCGGGCTGATACGGGTCGCGCCGACCGTGCCCGCCCGGCCGTTGCCGGTGGGATTGAAGATGCTCCGCGGCTGGAAGGTCGGCTTGATCGCCGCAGGCAGCCCCCGGCCGTTGCCCCCCGACCACTGCTCAAAATAGCGCCGCCAATGGGGATCAACCGCATCAGGGTTGGTCAGATAGGTCTGATAGAGCGCTTCAACGTAAGCGAGGCTGTCACTGCTTGGCCACAGGTCTTGGTTCGACATTGCCCTGCTGTTCCTCTTAGCCCGGCTCCGGGCGGGACGGCGCCCCGTCTCGCGATCCGCCAAGCGCTGCACATCATCCTATCTAAAATATCACATCGGGCTTGGATTGCAGGCGGCTTAGCCCGCGTGGGGGTGGAACCGTCAATTACCCCAATCATAGGGCCCCTCAGGTAAAAAGCGACCGGGTCAGCGACAGTGAAGCCGCGACGCTTTGCGATTAGGATGACGCCCAGGGCCAAGCGCGGTCAGGCCCCCGGCCAGGCCTCCGGTCGGCTGCCCCGGCTCCGTTTGCGTAGGAACCCTCTATGCGCCACCCCCCGTCTCTTGCCGCTGCGGCCAACCAGGCGGCTGCGGTTGGAGATCCCCCCGCTTCCACCCGCGGGGCGCCGCCCCTCGCCTCCTGGTTGCGCTGGTGCGACCGCTACCGCTGGGGCCTGCTGGCCGCGGTCCTCCTCCTTTACCTCTTGGGGTTCAACGGCCAGTGGCGCATCGGACCCGACAGTGCTGAGCACGTCGTGGTGGCCCAGCACCTGGCCGCGGGGCAGGGCTACACGCACCCCACCGGCCATCAGCGGTTCATCAACCCTGGTCTGTCCTATCTGACCGCAGCCACTTTTCGCTGGTTCGGGCCGGATCAGTTCCTGCCGATCCACATCCTGATGCTCCTTATGGGCTTGGGGGCGCTGGGCCTGACCTACACGCTGATCCGCCTGCGCTTCGACCGGCCCACCGCGGTGGCGGTCACGTGCATGCTGGCGATCGCGGAGAAGTTCTACCGCTACGCCTTCCAGGTCCTCACCGACATGCCTTTCCTGATCGGGGCGCTGCTGTTCCTGGTGGGCCATGAGCTGATCGCCCGCCGGGGACGCGGCGCGGTGGCCAGCGGGCTGGCGCTGATGGCCGCGGGCACCGCGGTGATGGCGCTGTTCCGCAGCGTCGTGCTGACCTTCCTGGCCGCGGTGGTGCTGGCCCTGGCGGCGTCGATCGTGCGAGGCCCGCGCCGGCTGCGGTCTGCGGGCGTGGCGATGGTCGTGCTGCTGGCGCTCCTGGCGGTGCGCGCCGCGGACCCGCGACTCTCCGCCTTCCATCAGACCGTGGACGACGAGGCCCGCGTCCTGCGCGTCGTATCGGACCTGGGCCGTTTCGCCGCCACGCTCGCGCACGCAGCGTACCGCACCGGCCCCAAGCTGCTGACGGAAACCCTTGCTGAAGCGGTTTTTGGCCTGGATCTGAGCCCGGTCCTGAGTCTGCCGCTGGCCCTGGTCCTGATCGGCGTGGGGCTGGCCCTGGTGCGGGTGCGGCTGCTGTGGGGATGCATCGCGGGCGTGTTTCTGATGCAGTGGCTGATGTTTATCGCGACGGATCGCTACGTCCTGGTGCTGCTGCCGCTATTGGCGCTGGGCTGGTGGCGGGCGATGGGGTGGGCGGATACCCGCTTGCCCGGGCGCTGGGCCCCGTGTGTGGTGATCGCGATGCTGGTCCTGTGGATCACGCCCAACCTCATCCGCGTGGGGGCGTTCATCCGTGAGCAGCGCCAGGTCCCCTTCCTGGCGTCCTATGAAGAGGGGAAGTACGTCGCGCTGGAGGCGTTGGCTCAGCAGATCCTTCAGCACGCCGGCCCCAACGACTACGTGATCGCCGCGGATGCGCCGCAACTGGTCTATTTCACCGGCTTGCGCGTCCTGGGGCCCGACAGCCTGAACCTGCATCGCGGCAAAGCCCGCACCCTGAAGCGGTTAGCAGAGGCGGACCGGATCTGGCTGGTTCAGCCCCCCGACGGCCCCTTGCGCAAGAAGCTCAAGCGGCTGGCGCTGGAGCCGGGCCGAATCGTGGCCCGGGTGGAACGGCCTCGGGGCGAGCCGTTCCTGCTCCAGGAGGTCGCCCTCTCCCCGCGGATCAAAAAGCGAATCGAAAGGCGATTCCAACCCGCCCGCAAGTCCGCGCGCAACAAGGCGGACAAGCCCGCTACCAATGCCGATGCACCTAGCAAGGCTCCCCGAAGGCAGCGGCCCGCGCCTGCGTCCCAGCCCGCCCAGCCGGGTTCGGACGCCTCCTGAAACAGCTCAAAGCAGCGGACTCACCGGTGCCTCGTGGCCTGATTTTGGCGCAACGGTAGATAAGTCAGTGCTTTAGCGTGGCGACTGCCGGTCCGCGGACCATCACCAGGCCGATGCCGATCAGCACGCCCGCCAGCCCGCCGGCCAGGCCCAGCAGGGGCGTGGGAAGGTTCAAAGGCTGCGATGGCTCCGGCGCTTCGTTGAGGAGCCGAACCGCCTGCCGCTGGCTGACCTGCTGCGCTTGAAGCGCGGTCAGTTGCGTCGTCAGCAGGTTCAATCGCTGGCCGACCTGCCGACTTTGCTCATCGAGGAGGAAGCGCTCCCGCTGGTATTGGGCCAGCGCCTGGCCAAGCTCGTTCAACCGCTGACGGCCCTGCTGCTCGTGCTGGCTCAGGATCTGCTCCTTGCGGTCGATCAGGGCCAGGATCTGCTGGAGCTGAGTCTGAGGCGGGATGGCGACAGCGGGCGTGTCCAGCGGCATCGGCTCAACCACGGTTGGCTGGCTGTTGGGAATGACCGGCTCAGCCATCACCCGTCGGTGCAGATGCTCCAGCGTCCCGGGCGGCAGGGCGTCCGCGGCCTGGCCCGGCGAGCGCGATTCTATCGCCTTCTGCCAGGTTTGCGCTTCGCCACGCAGCACGCCCAGCCGCTGCTGAGCGGCCAGGAGCGTGTTCAAAAAGGCGCGGATCTGCTCCATCTCGGCCTGCCTGGTGGCGGCGTCGTGCTCCAAGTCCAGTTCCTGCAAGGCTTTCATCAGCGTGACCTGCTCGGATCGCGCTTGCTCAACCTGCTCTTGGAGCTGTTTGAGGTATTCGTCGAGCGGGTTATGCAGTTGATCGATGGTTTGGATCACCACCCTGGACCAGAGGTTGGCCAGCCGTTGGGCGGCCTGGGGGTGATCCGCCCGGGCTTCGAGGCTCAGCAGGTCGTTGCTGATGACGTTGACGATCAGCATGCCGTTCAGTTGCTGCCAGGTTCTGGGCAGGGGGATGCGGGGCCGATGTGAGGAGGTCGGCTGCGTGGCCGCGGCTTTATTGAGCTGCTGGGCCTGCTGATAAACCTCCTGGAGCACCAGGTCGGAGGTGCACAGCGGGCGGAAGCTGCGCCGATCCGACAGCACATTGCTGGTGTTGCTGCTGGCGGTCGTGGTAGGCAGCAGCAGCATGGCGCTGGCGCTGTATCGCTTGGGCGCGGTCCATCCCCACAGCCCGCCCATCACAACGCCAACCAGCCCCAGAACGACGATGAAGCCGCGGTGCCGGCCCAGCATCCGGCCAAGCTGACGCAGCTCCTGCTGATAGGTCGGACGGGAAAGCGGTGAGGTCATAGCGGTGCTCATCCCGGCATTGGGCAGGACCACAATACCGTCTTCAAAGCGGAAGGTGAACCGCCAGGCGGCCCAGCGGTGTGGAGGCGGTCCAGATTCAGAGCAGGGGGCATCGCGGCTGGCCGGCTCCCGCCATGCAGCCCGGCGGGGATGAATCGAGGGATCAATACGCGCCGCGGGCCATCAGCACCGCCCCGACGGTGCGGGCCAGCAGGTATAGATCGAGCCACGGCGACCAGTTGCGGATGTAATAGGTGTCGAGCACCTCCTGCACGCCCACGTCGCCGTCGCTGCGGGCGGAGACTTGCCACAGGCCCGTCAAGCCCGGCAGGACCCGCCTGCGCAGGGCACGGAACTCGGGCGAGAACCGGTCCAGGTGGTAATGGGGGAACGGGCGCGGGCCCACCAGGCTCATCTGGCCCCGCAGCACGTTCCACAACTGGGGCAATTCGTCGAGGCTGGTGCGCCTCAGCAGCCGGCCTACGCCCGGCAGGATGCGCGGATCGTCCTTGAGCTTGCAGTAACGCTCCCACTGCTGGACCGCCTGCGGGTTCTTCGCCAGGTGGGCCTTGAGCCGGCGATCGGCGTCGCTGTACATCGTCCGCAGCTTCCACACATGAAACGACCGACCGCCCAGGCCTACGCGCAGTTGGCGATAAAACACGGGCCCGTCCCGGCTTACCAGCTTGATCCACAAGGCGAAGAACGCCATCAGCGGCAGGCTCAGGATGAAGAGCGGCACGCCCAGCAGGTAATCCAGCGTCCGCTTGAGGTACCAGTTCCGCCGCTCGGAAAGGTTCTTCTTGACCTCCAGGCCGACGATCCCGCCCAGGTCGCGCGAGGAGACCCACAAGCTGGCCAGCCCCATCAGGTCGGGGATCAGGATCACCTTGGGGAACGGCAGGCGGGCGCACAGGTGGGCCTGGCGCGGCCCGGCCAGCTCCGGCATCGCCAGAAGGGCGATCGACACCCGCTTGCCCAGCGTCTTGGCCCTGGACAGGGGGCCCAGCACGGGCGCGCCCTCGATCTTCGTGCCCCAGCGGGCGGGGTTGTCGTCGAAGACCGCCACGGGCACCAGGCCCAGCTCCGGCTCTTTGTGAAGGATGCGGATGAGCAGCGCTGCGACCGGGCCGGCGCCCAGCACCACCACCGGCGTGCCCCAGCAGCGGCACAGCATCAGCAGCCGCCTGACGCCCGCTTCCATCAGCGGGCCCAGCACCACCGCGAAGGCGAAGGTCAGCAGCAGCACCCCCCGCGAGGGGTTGTCCCGCATCACCAGGTAGTCCCACAGGATCAGGAGGGCAAAGAGCACCGAAACCGTGTAGACCCGCCTGCGGAGCCGCTCGACCATGCTCAGCCCGTAGCCCGGATAAAGGCCCACGAAGGCGTAGACGATCGGCAGCACCAGCATGCCCAGCGCCAGGGCCTCGTACTGGCCCTTCTTCAGCGCATTGCCCAGCCACCAGTTCAGCGATTCGCGCGTCAGCGAGCCTAGCCA
>DASVCG010000480.1:0-7218 GCA_036381755.1 Phycisphaeraceae bacterium
CCTTGGTGACCTCGATCTCCATCACGCCGGTCATGTTGATCGTGCCGCCGAAGACCTCGTCGCCCTCGTTCTTGTCCACCGGCAGCGACTCGCCGGTGATGTTCGCCTGGTTGACCGTGGACTGTCCCCGCACAATGCGCCCGTCCGCGGGAATGTTGTCCCCCGGACGCACGCGCACCACGTCGCCGGGGCGCAGGTCCTTGGCGTCCACCTGCACCTCCTGGCCGTCCGTGACCCGCTGCGCCCGCGTGGGCGTGATGCGGATCAGCGACTCGATCGACGCCTGCGCCCCCAGCGCCGTGCGGTTCTCAATCAGCACCGACAGGATCATGAAGAACGCGATCGCCCCGGCCTCCAGGTACCAGCCCTGCGCAAAGGCCGCCAGCACCGCCAGCGCCACCAGCTCGTTCATGTGGTAATGGCCCTGGGCCAGGTCCTTCAGCGCCACCCACACCAGAGGCGCGCCCAGCAGGATCGTCGCCACCCCCGCCAGCATCGCTGAGATGTCCGGCGAGTCATAGGTGTAGCGGGCGATCAGCGCGCAGATCAGCAGCGTTCCGCCCAGCAGCGTCGCCATGATCTGAAGGCTGATCCGTCCAGTTGCCGCTTCGACTTGAAGGTCCTGCTTCACGTAGTCGTGCGCCATGCGGCCCGACTCCTTGCCATCCCCAGACAATGCCACAAGCCCTCGCAGCCTCAAGAAAGGGGCAGGCTGCACGTCTACCCATACGGGCGGTCATGCTAAAGAGTTCGCAGCCATCGCACCAGCCCAGCCAGGCCCGCCCTCATCGAAAGGATCGCTTCCGCCACTCTGCCCCCCGATCCCCGGCCCCTGATCCCTAATCGCAGCTCCCTTCAGCGGCTGGCGTCCCGGCCCGGCGAAGGCGGTCGTTGATGGCCCGGCCCAGGCCCTCCTCAGGCACCTGCTCAGCCAGGATCAGGTCCGCCCCAGCCGCGTCCAGCCGGCGCATCGCGGCAAAAAGCCCGCTCGCCGCCTCGCGCAGATCCCCCGCGGCCGAAAGCACTTCCGCCGCCACCACCTGCCCCCCAGCCCGCTGCACAGCAGCCCGCAGCGGCTTGGCGTCCCGCCAGGCCAGCACCGCCACCCGACGCCCTCCAAGCCCCTCCCCGCTAACCGCCTCATCCGCCCGGCTCACCATCCGCAAGGGCGTCCGCGGCGCATAGTGCCTCGCCAGCATGCCCGGCGAAAGCCGCCCCGCCTCAATCTTTTCCTGCGACGCCTCCCCCGTTCGGGCCAGCTCCACCGGCCCGATCACCTCCTCGATCTCCTCCACCGCCAGCCCGCCTAACCGCAGCACCACCGGCCAGCCGCCTTGCTCCAGGCCCACCAGCGACACCACGGTGCTCTCCAGGCCCATCCTGCACGGCCCGCCGTCGAGGATCAATTCCACCGCCTCGCCCAGTTCCGCCTCCACATCCTGGGCCCGCGTCGGGCTGATCCCGCCGAATCGGTTCGCGCTGGGCGCCGCCACCGGCACGCCCGCCTCCCGAATCAGCTCCAGCGCCACCGGATGCCCCGGCACACGCACCGCCACCGTCGCCAGTCCCGCGGTCACCAGATCGCCAATCACCGGCTCACCCGCATCCCCCGAACCACTCGCCCGCGGCTCCCCGCCTGGCAAATCTCTTTTATCCTCTTGTGATAACGGTGGTTGTGCCTTTTTTGCGGTGAATTTTTTTCTCAGCACGATCGTCAGCGGGCCCGGCCAGAACGCCTGGGCCAGGCGCTGGGCCGCTTCGGGGAACGACTCGACCAGCTCGCTGGCGGCCTGGGCGTTGGCGACGTGGACGATCAGCGGGTCAAAGCGTGGCCGGCCCTTGACCTCAAAAATCCTGGCCACCGCCTGCTCGTTCAAAGCGTTGGCCCCCAGGCCGTAGACGGTTTCGGTGGGAAACGCCACCAGCCCGCCCTCGCGCAGCACCTGCGCCGCCTGCCGCACATGTTCAGCATCCGCTGGCACAACCGCCATGACACGACGGTAACCGCCGCCAACCATCGCAGCAACTGCTTACCCATCCATAGGATGGGCAAGTAATCCGCCCCCGCGATCAAACGCCGCCCCCAGCCTCAGGGTGGCACTGAACTGTCAAAGCGTTATCATCTGCCCGCACGCCGTGTCGGCCTGCCCCCGGACTACGCCGGATCACCCCCGGAACAACCCGGATTACCTCGAATCACCCCCGAATCGTCCTCGAACTCAGAGATTCATCACTCGTTCAACCCACACTGCAACGGAGCGACGCCATGGGTCAAATCCAAAGCATCCGCATGAGCCCCGAGAGCATTCCCATCGCCAAGTGCGTGATCCATCAGGGGTTGGTGTACGTTTCGGGCCAGGTCGGCTTCAAGCCCGGCACCACGCAGATCGTCGAGGGCGGCATCAAGGAGCAGGCCCGCGCCACCTTCCAGAACATCACCAATATCCTCAAGGAAGCCGGCAGCTCGGTCGACCGCATCCTCTTCGTGCACGTCTACCTGCCCAACGTGCAGCGGGACTTCGCCGCGATGAACGAGGTCTTCCGCGAGTGGGTCGGCGACCATCGCCCCGCCCGCACCACCGTCGGGGCCGACCTGGCCATCAAGGAGCTGCTCATCGAGGTGGATTGCGTCGCCGCGGTGGGCTGAGCCCGCGATTTGAGCCCTCAGCCCCTCAGCGCAGCCTCGTGGCAGGTGGTGTAGACCGGCCCCGCGGGGGTTAGTTCGCTGGCGATGAGCCGGACCGCCTCGATGCGCGACCGGCCCATCGGCTGGCCCTCCGACTCGCGCAAAATCCGCTCGATGGCTGCGCGAGCATCGCCCCCGGCCTGTTGCCGCTGATAGCGCGGGACGCGACGCCCCCGCTGCGGCCGACGGCGATCCGGCTTGACCCGCGCCAGCGTCAAATGGGCTGTAAAGCCGCGCGGGTCGGGCGGGATCGGCGGATTCAATCGGGCCAGCTCATCACTGACCGCCTGCGCCAGCCGCATCAGCGGCGTCGGGTCAGCCGGCTGGGCGAACACGATGCGCAGCCGCTGACCGCTCCCGGGCGGAAACCGCCCCAGGCCCGCCCAATCCAGCTCGAACGCCGGCACCCCCGCTGCCTCCACCGCACGGTCCACCGCCTGCGCCAGCGATTCAAGCCGATCCGCGGGCGTCTGGCCCAAAAAGCGCAGCGTGAAATGAAGCTGGTTCGCCGCCACCGGGCTCACCATCGGCCGCAGACGCTCCAGCCGCTCCAGCAGCCGTTCGATCGCGGCCGAGGCCGGGCAGCACGCCGCGATGAACAGCCGCAATTCGTCCATATCGTCATCTTAAGCAGCCGGTGACGCAGCGGAGCCAGCCCGCTATTGATGCGGCCTGGCTGCCCGTCGGCTAAGCTACTTACCTGCTAACTACGAAACTGCGCGCTGCCCGACCCCGCTGGCCGAACCCCCAGCGGATCGTTCTAGCGCCGGATCAACCCCAAGTGCTCGCCACCCTGGCCGCCTGGCTCCACGACATCGACCCCTACGCCCTCAAGCTCTGGGAGGGCGGGCCGATCCGTTGGTACGGCCTGTCGTACCTGCTGGGTTTTTTCATCGGCTACCTGCTCATCCGCCGCGTGACCCGCGTGGGTAGTTCCCCGCTGCATCCCCAGCGCGTCGCTGATCTGGTCTTCCAGGCGGCCATCGGCGTGATGGTCGGCGGGCGATTGGGTTACGTCTTTTTCTACAAGCCCGCTTTGCTGTGGACCTTCGACTCCCACGTGCCTTTCTGGGGCGTGCTGGCGATCAACCAGGGCGGCATGGCCAGCCACGGCGGGATGATCGGCGCGATCCTGGCGGCACTCCTTTTCGCTCATCGGCACCACCAGAACCGCCTGTTTTTGTTGGACTTATTGGCCTTTGGCGCACCGCTGGGCCTGTTCTTCGGCCGCATCGCCAACTTTATCAACGGCGAACTGATCGGCCGGCCCGCTCCAGCCAGCCTGCCCTGGGCGGTCAAGTTCCCCCAGGAGCTGTACGACAACCCGGACCTCGCCCGCCAGGCGCTCGACGCCGTGCCGTACCCCTTCGGCAACAGCGTCGATCAGATCATCACCGCCATTCAGCAGGGCAATCAGGCGGTCATCCGGGCGGTCGAGCCGCTGTTGACGCCCCGTCATCCCTCGCAGCTTTACGCCGCGGTGCTGGAGGGGCTGTGCGTGTTCGCGGTGCTCCTGATCGCCTGGCGCAAGCCGCGCAAGCCCGGCGTCATCGGGGCGCTATTCTGCATCAGCTACGCGGTGGCGCGGATCGGAGACGAATTCTTCCGTCGGCCGGACGTGCACATTCAAAACCAGGAATTCGCGCTGCTGGGCGTCACGCGCGGGCAATGGCTCAGCGCGCTGCTGCTGCTGCTGGGGCTGGGATTGATGTGGTACGCGATCCGCCGACCGACGCAGCCGATGGGCGCCTGGCGCCGCGGGCCCTGGACGGGGCAGGGGGGCAATCAGCCGCCGACCCAGGGTCGCACCGGCGCCGGCTCATAGCTCATAGCTCGATCCGCGGGTCGATCCACGCGTAGGCCACATCCACCGCCAGGTTGAACAGCACCAGCATCGTCGAGTAGGTCAGCACGATGCCCAGGATGAGGAACTGGTCCTTGTTGAGCACGGCGTTGACGAAGTGCTCGCCCAGGCCGGGGATGTTGAACACCTGCTCGACGACGAACGAGCCGGTCATCGCCGCTGCCGCCGCTGGGCCCAGGAAGCTGAGCACCGGCAAAAAGGCCACCTTCAGGGCGTGCTTGAACAGGGCGCGATGGTGCGAGAGGCCCTTGGCGCGGGCAGTGCGGATGAAGTCGCTGGCCATCACGTCCGCCAGCCCCAGGCGGATGAGGCGCGCGATGTACGCCGCGGGCGCCACGCCCAGCGTCAGGGCGGGCAGGATCACCTGCGACGGGCTGCCCCAGCCGCCCACCGGCAGCCAGCGCAGCGTGCCGGCGAACACCACCAGCAGGATCGACCCGGTCACGAAGCAGGGCAGGCTCACGCCGACGAGCGCCACCGCCAGGCTCGCCCCGTCCAGCACCGAGCCCGGCCGAAGGGCGCCGATCACCCCCGCTGCCGTGCCGATCGCCAGCGCCACGACCAGCGCCGCCACCCCCAGGCTCGCGCTGACCGGCAGGCCCTGCGCCAAAATATCGCCCACCCGCTGATCCCCGTAGCGCAGCGACGGGCCCCAATCTCCCTTAAACAGCAGATTGGATAGATAGCTGCTGGCAAAGGCCCACGGATCATGCAGGTTGTATTGCCGAAGCATCGCCGCAGCGACCTCCGGCGGGGGACGCTGACCCTCAGGCCGCTCCAGCGGATTGCCCGGAATCACCCACGCCAGCGTCAGCGTCACCGCGAAAATCACCGCCAGGATCAGCGGCATCTGCAACAGTCGCCGGGCAATGAGCAAAAGCATCAGGACAACCCGTCTCGATCGGGCGATTTACGAAACCGCCAAGACGCCAAGCGTGCCAAGAGGTGGTTTTCTCTTGATGACTCGGAAGGCCTCCTACTTATTCGACGCCCCCTGAACGACGACCCCCTCCAGCCGCCAGCGTGCCCAGGGGTTCATCCGCAGGCCCTGGACGCGGTCCGCATCCCACAAGTAGACATTGACGTACTGGTACAACAGCGCCATGGGCTGCTCGCGGAGCAGGATCGCCTCCGCCTGGCGCAGCAGGGCCATGCGGCGGTCCTGGTCCATCTCCTGCCGGGCCTGCGCCAGCAGCGCATCGTATTGGGCGTTGGACCAGCCGCAGTCGTTGTTCCCGTCGCCGGTGGCCATCTTGTCCAGCCAGGTGGTCGGGTCGGGGTAGTCGCCGAACCACGACGCCCGGCTGATGGTGAAGTTGTGACTCTTAAGACGGTCCTTGAAGGCGTTGACCTCCAGCCCCTCCAGCGGGACCGACACGCCCAGGTGCTCCTCCCACATCGCCTGGATCGCCTGCGCGACGCGCTCGTGCCCCTGGCCGGTGTTGTAGAGGATCGACAGGCCCGTCAGGTCGCGGCCATTCGCGTAGCCCGCTTCGGCCAAAAGCTCGCGGGCCTGCTGGGGGTCGAAGCCCACGCTCTCTTGTGCGGGCGGGTCGTACTGGGCGATCACGCCGGGCGGGATGAACGTTTCGGCGATGGGCTGATTCAGGCCCGTCACGTGCTTCACCAGCGCTTCGCGGTCGATCGCCAGCGACAGCGCCCGGCGGATGCGCACGTCTGCCAGCGGGTTGGCGCGCCCGTCGGGCAGCGTGGGCAGGCAGTTGAAGTTGTAGAAGTAGGTGCCCGCGACCGCCTGGGTGTGCACGTCAGCACGGTTTTGCGCGAGCAGGTCCGCGGCCAGGCTCGAGGCGGTGGGCACGTCCAGCCACAGGTCCGCCCCGCCGCTCTGGTAGGTCAAGAGGGCGTTTTGCGGGTCGCTGATGATGCGCTCCAGGATCGAGCCGTTGCGAACGGTCTGGCGGTTCCAGTAATGCTCGTTGGCCTTCAGGAGCACATATTCCTTGAACCGCCGATCAGCCAGGCGGTAGGGTCCGTTGCACACGAGGCGGTTCGGGTCGGACCAATAGGTCGGGTCGGTGCGCACCATGCCGGTGTTGGGGTCGACATGCGTGGCCTGCTCGACGCTGGCGCGGTGCACGGGCGTGAAGGTGATGAAAGCCGCCAGGTCCAGGAAGTAAGGCACGGGCCGCTCCAGCCGCACGACGAGCGTGTGATCGTCCGGCGTCGTCACGCCCACGCTGCGGGCGAATTCCTCCTGCGTGAGCTGCCAGACCGCCTCAGCCGCATCCTGGGCTGCGTCGCTTGATTGCCCGTCCGCGGCCTGGCGCACCTGCTGGAACTGCGCCAATTGCTCCTGCCGCCAGTGGAAGAACGCCTGGGCGCCCTCGATGGTAAAGAGCATGCGGGTGTAGTCCGCAGCGGAGTCGGGCAATAGCGCCCGACGCCAGGCGTAGAGGAAATCCTGTGCTGTCACCGGATCGCCGTTGGACCATTTCACCTCGCGGCGCAGATGAAAGGTCCAGACCCGCCCGTCGTCGGACACCTCCCACGACTCCGCCACCCCCGGCCGGTGCTCCATCGCGTCAAAGTCGTACACCACCAGCGGCTCAAAAAGGTGCTCCGCGATGCGGCTGTCGTGCAGCCAACTGATTTTTTGCGGGTCCAGGTAATTGTGCTCGCTGGAAGAGATGAACCGCACGTCCGCCTC
>DASVCG010000481.1:0-2579 GCA_036381755.1 Phycisphaeraceae bacterium
GGACGCTGGGGCCGGAGGTTCGAGTCCTCTCACCCCGACTCGCGGGAGTAACTCAGTTGGTAGAGTTCCTGCCTTCCAAGCAGGCTGTCGCGGGTTCGAGTCCCGTCTCCCGCTCCTCCCCATTCAGAAACCGAAGAATGAATCGTCCAGTGGAGCGTGGCCTCCGCCTCACGCTCTGCCATCTTGGAGCATCGAGAAGACGCTACGCCCGCATCCTCGCAATGGAAAGGGAAGAATCGGCTTTGGGCCCGTCATCGTCAGCCGCGGCGAAAGGGCCCTCCGATTCGTTCTGAAGCGACTGGCGTAAGATCAAGCAAGGTGTCGTGTCACGCGTCTGCAATACCGCCGGTCGCGCGCCTCGCCTGAAACATGACAATTCCTAGCCCGGATTATTCATGAGGGGCCGTGCCGGGCGGCGAGGAGGTCCCAGAGGGGTTGGCCCGGATGACTGCTGGCTAAGCGCAACCGAACGCGATGGGCGTACTCGTAGACCCGCCCGCCGATCTTGAGCAGGGTGAGCCGCAGCGTCTCCAGCCGCATCGGGGGGACGTGGGCGCGGGTGAGCCAGGTGCGCAGGGTGTGCAGCAAGGTGTAGGCGGCCGCTGCCAGCAAGAGGCGGAACTGGTTGGCCCAGAAGCGGTGGCAACTCAGGCGGTCGGCGAAGCAGGTGGCCTTGAGCTGATCGATCCACTGCTCGGGTTCACCGCGATCGACGTAGTGGTCATAGACGGCCAGCGGCGGATCGGGCTGGTTGGTCACGACGAAGCGGGTGTTGGGGCCCTCAGGCAGGACTTCGGCCTTGATCACGACGCGCCGCTCCCGCTCCCAACTGCCGGCCTGGTAGGTCGCCTCGCCCAGCAGGCGCACCTTGGCCGCGCCGGTCTCCTGCTGCTGCCGGTGGGCGTCGGCCTGCAGCTCGGCCGCCAGCGCCGTCAACCGGGCGTTGGTCGCCAGGCCGACGGTGTAGCTGAGCTGTTCGGTCTCACAGAAGCGGTAGAGGCGCGGGCTGGCGAAGCCGCTGTCGGCGCGCAGTTCGATCGCGACCGCCGGCCAGCGGGCGCGCAGGCGCCGGACCACGGCGCGCAGCGCAAAGACGGCAAAGCGGCTGGCGTGGACGGTACCAGGCCGCAGGATGGCGCTGATCAGTTGCTGGGTGTCGCCGTCGTAGATGAGCAGCGGATGATACATGTGCTGCCGATAGTAGCCGTGGTAGGCGCTCCCCTCTTGGGCGCCATGGGTCGGATCGTCGGTGCCGTCGAGATCGAGCCGGATGCACGTGGGCGGACCGTCCTGACCCCGCTGGGCGAGATAGCTCTGGCCCAAGGCCTCGCTCAGGCGCCGACAGTGGAGGCGGTCGACGCAATTGTCCAGGCGCGAGAGGGTCGGCTGGCTGGCCAGGTCATGCCCCGAGTCGGGGCGCTGGCCGCAGACCAGCTTGAAGAGCGGATCGGTGCGCAAGCTATCGGCATCATCCTGGTCGGCGTAGCCACATGCCAACTGGAAGACCCGCTGGCGCACCAGCGCCTCCAGGCTGTGCTGGGCACGGGCGGGATCCGTGCGCCAATCGGGGAGGCAGCGGGCGTAGGCCGCACAGAGACCGAGTTCGGCGTCCGCCTCCGCCAGCCAGGGCAACCCGCCGTCCGAGGTCAGGCGGCCACCATCGAAGGTCGCCTCCAGCGGCACCTGCGCATCCGTCGCGAAGCGGTAGCGAGTTGTGGCAGACTGAGCCATGCAAGAGCCTCCTGGTGACCGCCGAGTCGTCGAACAACTCGACCATAACCGCGGAGGCTCTTGGCTTCAACCCCCTCGTGAATAATCCGGGCTAGCATCCTTCCCGCGTAGCAGCCGTTCGCGAACTACGTGGTGTACTATCTCCGGAAGCGATTCGATCGCGTTGCGAGGAGATGGGCCGATGGGAGATGTGCAGGCGGAGGAGCGGACCGGGGCCGCCGCGGGTGCGACGGCGGCGCCCCAGGCAGCGTCAACCGCTCGCAGCGGCACCCTCAACCTCAAGGCCGTGCTCACCATGGCCTTTGCCCACTTCTCGCACGACCTCTACGGCTCGTTCATCGCCGTTCTGATCCCGCCGATTCAGGACAAGCTCGGCATCCCGCTCTCGGTCGTCTCGCTGATGTCCCCGGCCCAGCAGTTCCCCAGTATCTTGCAGCCCGCCGTCGGCGCGGTCGCCGATCGGGTCGGGCGGCGCTGGTTCGTGGTGCTGGCGCCTTCCGTCGCGGCGGTCTCGGTCTCGCTGGTCGGGCTCGCGCCGCACTTCGGCATCGTGCTCCTGCTGCTCCTGACCGCCGGGCTCGCCTCGGCCGCCTTCCACCCACCGGCGGTGACGCTGGCCGGTGAATTCTCCGGCGGCAAGACCGGCCAGGCGATGGGCTGGTTCATGGCCGGCGGGCAACTGGCGCGCACGCTCGGGCCGTTGTTGATCACCGCCGCCATAGCCTGGTTTACGCTCGAAGGCTCCTTCGTGGTGATGATCTTCGGGCTGCTGGCCTCGGTGCTCCTCTTCCTGACGCTTGACACGCGGGAGGTCGACACCCAGTCGAAAGCCAAGGTACAGGTGCCGC
>DASVCG010000482.1:0-14745 GCA_036381755.1 Phycisphaeraceae bacterium
CGGCAGGCGCAGCAGATGGGCCGGATATCCCCACACGCCGGTCGGCTGCGGGTCGCTCCAGGTCTTGCCGTCATCTTCCGAAAACGCCTGGTACATCTCGCCCTCCGGGACCGTGCGCATCACCGCGAGAATGCTCCCCTCGGCTGTCTGCACGAGCGCGGTCTCGTTGAGCCCCGGTGCGTCGCCCGGCAGCCGATCCGGGTACATGGGCTGACAACGCCACGACGCGCCGTCGTCTTCCGAGCGCAGGAGGAATACTTCATTTTTCCCGACGCCCGACGGCGTCGACGCGTCTAGCCGCTTGCCCCGTCAAGTCAGCGTTTGCTTGCAATAGGCGATAACGCCGGCTCCGCTTTCTTTTGGAACAACACGTCCGGCAGCCATTGATAGGTTTTCTGGTCCACGACGCCCACGACCCACTGGACGCCGCGGCCGTTGCTTGGGCGTCGGACAGCAGCGGTGAGGGTGTGGACGCCCGCTCCGAGGGACAGGTTGACGAATTGATCCGCTGGCGCTCGGTGCGGCGCCGGCACCATCGGGCCGTGATCGCGGCCGAAGCGATAAACGCCGTCGATCCACACGCGGTTGGCCTGCGGGCAGTTGAACATGATGCGCACGTCGCGCGGCTCCTCCAGCGTGAGGGTGTACCGCAGCAGCAGCACCTCGTCCTCGAACTCATGCGCGAGCAGCCGGGCATACGTGCCGGGCAGCGTTGTCGAAACAGCGGAGGGCGGCAGCGTCGGCTCGGGAGCGCCGGCTGGGGGCAGGCGCGTCTCGGTATCGTCCAAGCTGGGCACGAACCCCATCCGCACGGGGATGGCCAGGTGCTCGGTGGATTGGGTGAGATCCTCGGGCGCGGGCGGTCGGCCGTCCAAGCGGTGGCGAAGGTCGAGGATCAGGTCGGTGAAGCCGTCGAGCGTGTCCGGGTGATCGATGCCGACGATTCCCTTGTTGAGCACGAGCTTATCCCCGATGGGATCGGTCCACCGGGCGTCGATGCTGTCGGGGTCGATGATTCCCAGGATAGCGCCGAGGGTGGCGGCGGTGCAGTCGGTGTCCATGCCGCAGTTGTTGGCGATGCAGATGGATTCGCCGAAGTCGCCGTCGCCCGCGAGCCATCCCAGGATGATGAAGCCGATGTTCATCACGCTGTCGGTGAAGTTATCGCTGCCGTAGCGGTCGAGGATACGCTCGCGGACAGCAAGCCAGTTGGGCTGCTGCGCCCACCACTGGCGGGTGTCGATGACGGCGCGATACGTCAAGCTGGTTTCAGGGATGGCGGCGAGGCCGATGTCGATCAGCCGGTCGCGATTGTGCTCGATGAATGCAGCGCTCTCGATGGCGGCGAAGAAGACCTCGGCATGGATGCCCTCATCGGCGTGGTCGACGCAGGCGTCCTCATAGGCGTAGGCAGCGGCGAGCTTTGGGTCGCCCGCGGCCAGGCAGGCCCAGATCTCCGACCGGATCGCGGCCCCCATGCCTTGGGTGAACCAGTTGTCGAAGGAACCGGTCTGCGGCGCTTTGAGCCCGTTCCGCAGGTTGCGGAGAGCGACGCCGTATTCATCCCAGGGGAACTGCACGTGGTCCAGCCAGGCCTGCGCCAGCGCGTGACGGTCGACCCGCGGCGTGTCCATGCGGTCGAGCACAGCCGCCCAGACGACCTGCAAGTCCAGGTCGTCGTTGGGGATCATCTCCGTCGGGACCGGCTGATAGAAGGTCAGGTTCAGGGGTCGACGGTGCCCCTCCCACGGCTGCCCGAGCGTGCCGCCGACGGCCTTGCCGATCCAGCACCCGCGGATGCGAGCACGTAGCTGCGTATCCGAAAGCGGAACGTCTTTTTGAGCCATGGCGGGATCTCCCTACGGAGATATTATTGTCGACACAGTCGACATGCTAGGGATCCTTTGATATCCTTGCAACCCTACCTGTCCGCCATGGCTTCTGACGCAGGTCTTTCATGCGAACCCTCAAGACCCATGGAGGCTGCGGTATGACGATGAAAAGCATTCTTCAGGCGATGGCGTGGGCTTTCCTGCTGAGCCTGGGCGTCACCGCGGCGCAGGCCGATGAGCGATGGACGCCGCTGCCGGGCAGCGCCAGGCCGGGCAGCTCCGACTGGCCGGCGGACAAGCCGGTCCATACAGCCATCGACATCACCGACGACCTGTGGCGCACCCGCCAGCGGCTGACCATGCCGATGATCGAGTCGTATTTCGACTCACTCCATCGGCTCGGCATGACGCGGGTCTATTGGGTTTGCGTCCCGGAGTTTGTGCGCACCGGCGTCTCGCTAAGTGACAACGCGGACGGGGCCGCGTGGCTGCCGCGGATCGCCCAGGCGGCGCACGCCGCGGGGCTGGAGTGCTACGCCATCTACAAGCCGTTCGAAGGGGGCGTGGTCACGGGCGAATCGCCTCACGGCCTGTTGCCGAACGATGACCTCGCGTTCCCCACGCTCATGGGGGTTGGGTCTCTCGGGTCGCCCTGGATCAACGCGCACCCCGAGTACCGCATGAAGCGTCAGCCGCTGGAGCACGACCCCGATGCCGTGATCCACACCATCCGACTGATCAAGAATGACGACCAGCCCGCTGGGCTCAACGCTGACAATCTCGAGGTCCTGGTCAGCACGATCAACGGCGCGTTCGAGCCCGTGGCGGGGCCGTTCGAGGTCAAAACGGGGCACGCGCAACGCGATGGCCGCCGAGTGACCGTCGTCACGTTGAGCGGCCTGAAGATCGGGCCGGACATGCGGTACATCGTGGTGCGATGCACCCGGCCGAGCGATAAGCCGACATTCGCCAACACCGCGTCGCGCATGATCGAGCTGTGCGCGGCAGATGGAACGCCGATCCCCGCCACCTACGACGAAGGGGTGTACGAGCGATCAGCCGCGTTCACACGGTTTCAGAAGGCCCGGCTGCGGGAACTGGGCTACATCCCGCCTAACGATGAGCTTGGGCTGCCCGCGTCGTATGGGAAAATCCTGGCCAGCAGCGGCTTCTACTTCGCGGCTGCCCGGCCCGATCCGCTGCGGTACCTCGACGGGCGGCGCAGCGATCAGCGGCCACGGGACGGGTACATCGCTGTCGCCCGCGGGGCCCGCATGGACGTTCATGCGCCGCACCCGATCTACCCGGAGGTGCGGGCGTACTGGTTAGCGGACATCCAGAAGCTCATCGACGCAGGGTTCGACGGCGTCGATTTCCGGGTCGACAACCACACCACCTGGGTGACCGATGCGCACCTGTACGGCTACAACGAGCCGGTGCTGAAAGCCTACCGCGAACGATTCGGCTCGGGCCAGATCGACCCCGCGAAGATGCAGCGGGTGCAGGGCGACGCCTACACGCAGTTCCTCCGCGAAGCCCGGTCGCTGACCCGGCGGCACGGCGTGGCCATGCAGGTTCACATCAACGGCGCGATGGAGATCGACTTTGCCGACTGGAACCGGCGGAACATGCCGCTGAACTTCGAGTGGCAGTGGCGTCAGTGGATCAATGAGGGGCTGGTCGATGCTGTGCACCTGAAGCACCTGCCCTGGCCGTGGGGGGCCGATGCGGGGAAGGGCAGCGCCTTCGCCCGTGAGGTCGTGGCCCGGGCGAAGGCGAAGGGTGTTGATGTTCTCTACCACTCGCACCTGGGCATCTGGTACCTGACGACGACCGACAAGCCCGATTCACCGCCGCTGAAGCAGAGCCACCTGGATCTGATGGCGAAGCGGCTGCAATGGGGCTGGTCGAGCCGGGCGGTCGACGCGGTGACGCTTTACGAGGCGTTCGATTTCACCTACCTGGACCCGAAGACCGGCCGGGCCTTTGTGTCCCCGGTGTTGCGGGAGATGCTGGCGGCGTTCCGGGCGGGGCGGCCCGAATCGCTGTCGATGGACGGGCTGACGACGTACTACCTGGGCGCCGAGGGGCCGGCTGAGGGGGGCCGGGAATTAAAAAATGATTGACAGAAAGATGGGAGCAGGTAAACTGTCGACAATGTCGATTTCAGGTAAGGAACGCGCGTACGAGGTGATTCGCTCAAGGCTGGCCGCCGGCGATTTTGCCCCCGGCACCCGCATGTCCGACTACGTGATCGCCAAGGAGCTGGGCATCAGCCGGTCGCCCGTCCGCGAAGCGATCAGCCAACTCGCCAGCGAGGGGCTGCTCTCTCAGATCCCCCATTACGGCACGTTCGTCCGCCGGCTCACTGTCCAGGAGCTGCGGGAGGTCTACCAGATGCGCGAGGCGCTGGAATCCTTCGCCGTCTGGCTCTGCGCCCAGAACCCCGCGCCCGAGCTGATCCAGGAGCTGTCCGGCTACTGCGACGAGATGTACGAGCTGCTCCTGCAGCAGCGGCACGGCCGGCAGATCGAGGACCCGCGCGCCTTTCAGGAAGCCTGGGTACGGTCGGACCTGAACTTCCACATGGCGATCCTGCGGGCCACCGGCAATCAGCAACTGCTGCGGAGCGTTTCGGACATGCGGCTGTTGACGCACGCCTGCGGCGGCCGGGCCTATTCGAAGGGGTTCTCGTTCTCCAACGGCGCGCTGACATGGAAGGTGCACAAGCGGATCCTGCGCTACATCGAGCGGCGCGACGCTGAGGCCGCACGCTACTGGATGCAGCGGCATATGCAAAAGGCGCTGGAAGGCCGGCTCGAGCAGTACGACGACAACGCCTCCGCTGAGGCGGACGCGTTCGCCCGTCGGCGTGATCGGCTGATTCACGAGATTGAGCAATACCGCCGCTAAGGTCGTCGCCATGTCGGTGGCGATGGCTCGCTGCGGCAGCATTTTCATTTCATTCAAAAGGGAGGACGTTCGATGCTTGGCTCATATCAGAAATTCGCTATCGCCGCCGGGGTCTGCTGCGGCCTCGCCGCCACCACCCACGCCGCCTGGCTCGCGCCAACCAATGGATGGGACTTCGAGTATGAGGCCACGTCGGGGCAGAGGCCGAACGAGCTGGCGACGGACCCGTGGACACGAAGCGGATACGACAACAACACATCGCGACTCGAGACGGACGCGGTCGACCCCACTCGCGACGTGCTCTATCTCTACAACTTCCCCACCAACGCAAGCTTCAGCGGCTACTTCAGCCTGACCTCCGGCGCGGGCGCGGGTGATGGCTCGGGCCTGCTGACGATCGACGTCGAGTTTCGCATCCGCGCCGGCTCGGGGACGATTCCCGGCGATGATCAGCCGCAGTGGGCTTTGTGGCTGCGTCGCGACGACCGCCAGTACGTTGTTCGTTTCGCCCGCGACCGGATCATTGTCAACCACACGGCTGAGAATGAGGAAGGCGTTGAGGAAATCAACTTCATCCCGGTGCTGGTCGACCTGGGAACGACCTGGCACACCGTCCGGCTCCTGGTGGACTCGAACCAGCAGTTGGCGAGCGTCTACCTCGATGGGTCGAATGTGGCGCTGGCTTCAGGGTTCAACGGCCACGCTTCGCCGGGCAACAACAACGTCGCTTTCGGCGACGGGACGAGCGCTGTCGCGGGTGCAGTGAACTTCACCTTCCTTCGTATCGCCAACGGCGAGCTCGCCGCGGTGCCCGAGCCGGCCGCGATGACGGTGATGTTTGGCGGCGCGCTCGCGCTGGCGGCTCGCCGGCGAAGCGGACGCCGCGCCTGATGTCGCCGGTGAGACTCCCGTCCGCGTCCTTGCTCTTCGATCAAGGAGTCCGTCCATGCAGCCGCATCGCCGTACCGCTGGGTTCACGCTGATCGAGCTTCTGGTGGTCATCTCGATCATCGCTTTGTTGATCTCCATCCTGCTGCCGGCGTTGAAGGCGGCTCGGGAGACGGCCCAGGCCACCGCCTGCGCCGCCAACGGACGGCAACTGGGGATCGCGATCACGATGTACGTCGACCAGCACAACGGCGTGATCCCCATGGCCTACGATAATTCGGCGCCCCCAACACCAATCCATTCTGGTTCAACCTGATCCGGCCGTACGTCGGCGCGGTGCAGTTGAGGCCCGGCAAGACAGCCCAGCAGGCAGACAAGCCCGCCCAGGTGCTCATCTGTCCCTCGGACCCGACCAGCGGCGGGCTGCTGGGCCTGGGTGCGTTGCCCTACGGCTTCAACAGCTCGGCCTACTGGGCGCAGCGAAGCGTGAACATCAACTATGAGCTGGACAATTACGTGCATCTGTCGTCGGTGCGCAGCCCCAGCAGCACGCTGGTCTTCTCCGAGATTCAATGGTGGAAGCAGAGAACGAACCACGTCCGGCCGGCTCGCCGGAGCGACGGCACGTATTACTCGTGGCAGCTCAACTTCCTCAACGACATGCCGCGCGAGTGGCACAGCGAGACGGTGAACACCACCTTCCTCGACGGTCACGTGACACGGCTGGAGATCCAGTCGCTCTACCCCGACGAGGTGAACGAGGTCTACTGGTACAAGGACCGCTGATCGGCTTCAGGGTTCCACGGGCTGAGGGGTGACGGGCGTATCGCTGTCGCGGAGGCGGGCCTGCACATTGCTGAACCAGAGGCGGACCGAGCCGTCGGGGCCGGCGTGCTCCAGGTGGAGCAGGATCGGGCCCAGTTGCGCCAAACCCTGCCAGGTGATCGGCGAGCCCTTCTCGCCGCCGCCTCTGCGGAAGACCCATTGCTGGATGTGGTGGTTCGCGTCCAGGTAGAGGTCGTAGGCGTCGCCGGGCGTGTAGCCGCCTTGCGCAGGGTATTGCACGATCACCTTCCGGGCGACGCCCTGGCCGATGGGCAGGGGCGCTTCGCCCGCGTCGGTCAGCGTGGGGTTCGACCAGGCGATCTGAAAGGGGAACAGCAGCCAGTACGAGTCGTTGATGAACTGCCTGTCCGCCTGGATGACCTCCTGCGGCGTTTCCTGGGGGATATCCTTGCCGAAGTTCAGGTCGCGCCGGTGGTAGGTGATGGGCTCCGCATCCGGGCGGCGGAGGGTCACCTGGTCGTCATGGGGCCGCCAGGTCCATTGCCGGCTGACCGTTCCGTTGGATGACTTGACGTTGAAGGTAAAGTCGATTTGCTCGATCTGGTCCCAGCCGTCGATGCCGTAGGCTTGGGCGATGGCGCGGGCTAAGGCGCTGGAGTCTTGCTGCGGGGTCGCCTGGGCTAGAGCGCTGCGGACGGTGAAGCTGCTGCTGGTTGCGATGAGGGCAAGAGCGAGCCAGCGCTTGGTGCGGGCAAGCAGCGGGGCGATCGGCTGAGCACGCAGCGGCGCGAGCTTGAGCATGGTTCCGGGCATGGCGAACCTCCCCGGCCAGCGGCCTATCATCATCGGTGCAGCCTGCCCGCTGACCTGCTGCCTATCTTAACCCAGGATCGGGGCGGCACGAACCATCAGCCTGCTCACAGCGGTTTGGAGCGGGTCGGGGCAGTTCGGGGCAGGTCAGCGTGTGGGGCGACTCGGGCGGCTCAAGGCCGTCCAACTCTTTCGTGAAAAACGTGTTACGGCTCGATGGCGTCATGAAACGTCTATTCAAGATGACTGCGGCACGATAAGCTGGTGGTTTCGGCGGCCGGTGTGCCGCGGGTGTGATCAGCCGCCTGAGATGGGTGGGGTGATGGGTTTGCCTCTTTCGATCGGCAGTGCCCCGGGCAGTCTTGGGGCGGTCCCGTCAGCGTCGCTTCCCGAGACGGGGCTTTTTCTGAATCGCGAGCTGTCCTGGCTTCAGTTCAACCGCCGGGTGCTGCACGAGGCGCTGGACCCGCGCACGCCGCTCTTGGAGCGGGTGGGGTTTCTGGCGATCTTCAGCTCGAACCTGGATGAGTTCTTCCAGAAGCGCGTGGGGGGACTCAAGCGGCAGATCGCTGCGGGGGTGACGACGCGCACGCCCGACGGCCTGACGCCCAGCCAGCAGTTGCTGGCCATCCGCGAAGCGGTCCTGCCGATGCTGCGCGAGCAGGCGGAGGGCTTCACGCAACTGATCAAGCCGGAGCTGGCCCGGCGGGGCATTCACCTTTTGGAGTGGGGCCAGCTCACCGCTGCCCAGCGACAGGAGGCGGACGACTACTTTCAGCGGAACCTGTTCCCGGTGCTCATCCCGCTGGCGGTGGACCCGGGCCACCCGTTCCCGTTCATCAGCAACCTGAGCCTGTCGATAGGGGTGATGCTGCGTCGGCCGGTGCGGGGCGACGGGCGCGCCAAGCGACGCGAGAGCGAGCACCCCTTGCTGCGCGGGCTTCACTTCGCCCGCGTGAAGGTGCCGCGCGTCCTGCCGCGGTGGGTGCGCCTCACGTGCGAGCAGCGCGACGAACACTGCTTCATCCACATGACGCAGATCCTTCAGCAGCACCTGGGCCGGCTCTTTGAGGGCATGGAGATCGTGGAAGCACAACCCTTCCGCGTCACCCGCAACGCGGACGTGGAGCGCGACGAGGAGGACGCGGAGGACCTGCTGGAGCTGATCGAGCAGGAGCTGCGCGAGAGGCGCCTGGCGCAGGTGATCCGCCTGGAGGTCAGCGGCAGGGCGGACCACCCGATGAGCCGCTACCTGATGGACGAGCTACGGCTGGGGCCGGCGGACGTCTACGAGATGCCCGCGGAGCTGGACTACACCGACCTGTGGACGATCCACGCGTTGAGCCTGCCCGAGCACCAGTACCGCCCGTGGGTGCCGGTGACGCCCCCGCGGCTGCGCGATGGTGAGGCCGACATCTTCAGCGTCATCCGCGCCGGCGACCTCTTGGTGCACCACCCCTACGAGTCGTTCGGCGCCAGCGTGGAGCGGTTCATCCGCGCCGCGGCGGACGACCCGCAGGTGATCGCCATCAAGCTCACGCTCTACCGCACCAGCGAGGATGCGCCGTTCATCCCCCAGCTCATCCGCGCCGCCCAGAGCGGCAAGCAGGTGGTGTGCCTGGTGGAGCTTAAGGCACGCTTCGACGAGCAGCGCAACGTGCAGATCGCCCAGCGGCTGGAGAAGGCCGGCGTGCATGTGGTGTACGGGATCGTCGGCTACAAGACGCACACCAAGACCGCGCTGGTCGTGCGGCAGGAGGCCGGGGCGATGCGCTGCTACGCCCACATCAGCACGGGCAACTACAACCCCAGCACCGCTCAGCTCTACACCGACCTGAGCCTGTTCACCTGCGATGAGCGCATCACCGCGGACCTGGTGGAGCTGTTCCACCACCTCACCGGGCACAGCATTCAGCGGCGGTTCGCGCACCTGATCGTGGCGCCGGCCAACATCCGCGAGCGGTTCACCGGTTTGATCGACCGCCAGATCGAGCGCGCCGCGGCCTGGCGCGAGCGGGGCGGCGACCCGGCCGACCCCCGCCGACCGCGCATCATCGCCAAGATCAACAGCCTCGAAGACCAGGACATCTGCCGCAAGCTCTACGAGGCCAGCCAGGCCGGCGTGCAGATCGACCTGATCGTGCGCGGCTTTTGCTGCCTGCGGCCGGGCGTGCCGGGGCTTAGCGACCACATCCGCGTGATGAGCGTGGTGGGCCGGTTCCTGGAACACTCGCGCATCTACGCCTTCCTCAACGGCGAGCACAGCGAATACTACATCGGCTCCGCGGACTGGATGTACCGCAACCTCACCAGCCGCGTCGAGTGCGTCACGCCGGTGTACGACCCGGCCCTGCAAGCGCGGCTGAGGCAGATTCTGGACCTGATGCTCGCCGACCGCCGCCAGGCCTGGGACATGCAGCCCGACGGCTCTTACGTGCAGCGCCAGCCCGACCCCGATGACCCCGCCACCGCCCTGGGCGCACAGGAAAAGCTGATGCAACTGGCCCGCGGCGAAGGCGGGTGAGGCGGATCACTTCGCTTGATCGATGGATCGGCTTGTCTGATCGGCTTATCCGCGACGAAAGCGGACGGACTGGGCGTGGCCGTCGAGTCCTTCCGCCTCGGCCATGCGGGCGATGTGCTCGACGGCCTGCTCGGGCATGGGGCCGCGGTAGGCCACGGTGCCCATGCGCTTGAGGAAGGTGTAGGCGCTGACGCCGCTGGCGAAGCGCGCCGTCGTGCCGGTGGGCAGGCAGTGGCTGGGGCCGGCGTAGTAGTCGCCCGCGGCGACGGGCGTGGTGTCGCCCAAAAACACCTCGCCGGCGTGGCGGATGCGCAGCAGCCAGGCGTCCGGGTCAGCCACCGCCAGGTTCAGGTGCTCGCAGGCCAGCGTGTTGGCGATTTCAACAGCCTGATCCTGATCTTTGACCAAAATCGCCGCGGATTCGTTCACCAGCGAAGCAGCGATGGCCTCGATGCGCCGGCGGTGCTTGATCTGCTGCTGCACCTGCTCGTTGATCCGCTGGATCACGTCGCCCGACCAGGCGATGAGGAAGCACTTGCCCGGGTCGTGCTCCGCCTGGGCGATGAGGTCGGAAGCGACGCGGGCGGGGTGGGCCGATTCGTCCGCGATGGTGACGATCTCGCTGGGGCCGTAGAAGCCGTTGTCGGTGCCCGTGACGCCGTTGACCTGCGCCTTGGCCAGTTGGACGTAGATGTTGCCTGGGCCTGCGATGAGGTCGACCGGCTCGACGGACTGGGTGCCGTAGGCCAGGGCCGCCACCGCCTGCGCGCCGCCTAGGCGGTAGACGTTGGAGATGTCCAGCATGCGGCAGGCCGCCAGGACGATGGGGGAGATATCGCGCGCCGGCTCGCCTGCCCGCCGCGTGGGCGGGGGGTGGACCACGCTGATGTGCTTAGGGTCCACGCCCGCCACCTGTGCCGGGACAGCGAGCATGATGAGGGTGGAGAACAGCACTGCTGTGCCGCCGGGCACGCACAGGCCGGCGGAGTCCACGGGGATGAAGCGCAGGCCCAGCTCCGCCCCGCCCAGGCGGATCGGCTTGACCGGGCGCGGCAGGATGTGCTGCTGATAGGCTCGCACCTGTTCGATGGCGGTGGCGATCGCTTCGCGCAGGGCCGGGTCGAGCGTGGCGTGGGCCTGGTCCAGCTCCGCCTGGGTGACGCGGATGCGGTCGTGGGTGAAGTCCGGGTCGGTCCACTGCCGCATGTAGCGGACCAGAGCTTCATCGCCCTGCTCGCGCACGTCAGCGACGATGCGGGCCACCGCCTGCGCCGCTTCGCTGGAGGCGGAGGCGGTCGCGCGCAGCTTGCGGAGCCGCTCGTCCAGGCCCGCTTTTCCCGCGGGGGTGCTCAGGTCGAACACCGGCAGCTCTGGGGCGGCGGTCGGGGCTGATTCGGGCGTCACATCGCTCAACGGGCTGATCCTTTCCGCTGCACATCCGCTGCACGGGCGTGCATCGGGCACAGGATACCAAAGGCAAAGGGCAGGTCGATCAGCTAGCAGCAGGGGCGGCCAGGGGGGCGGGGAGGGTATGGGCCTGATCGGCCAATCGCAGATCCTGCACGTGCAGCTCGCAGCGGCGCAGGCCGCGCCAGGAGGAGAGGTGCGGCTCAAAGACCACGTCGAGCACCGAGCCCGCGGGCAGGTGGGGCGTCCAGTCGCCCATCTTGAACCCCACCGCGCGCATGGCGCATCGGCCTTGGCGCAGGGTCATGGCCAGGTGCTGGCCGGAGGCGCCCAGGCGCTGGGCGGGCGATTCGAGCCGGGCCTGGCGCAGCAGCAGCCGGGGGGTGGGGTTGCCCCGGCCGAAGGGGGCCAGCCACTGGATCTGCTCGAACAGGGCGGGGGTGCACTGATCGAGCGTGACGGGGGCGTCGATCTCGATTCGGCCGCGCAGCGCTTCGGGCGAGAGGTGCTGGTTGACGAAGCGGATCAGCGCCTCGCGGAAGGAGGCGACGCGCTGGACGGAAAGCGCCAGCCCCGCGGCCATCGCGTGCCCGCCGAAGCGGTCCAGGTATTCAGCACAGGCGGCGAAGGCCTCGTGGATGGAGACACCCTCGACGCTGCGTGCCGAGCCGTGCGCCACGCCATTGTCGTAGTGCAGGAGCACCACCGGTCGGCAGAACCGCTCCACCAGGCGGCTGGCGACGATGCCGATCACCCCCGGGTGCCAGCCCTCCTTGCCCAGGACGATGGCGCGTCGGTCCTGGGCGTGGTGCTGGCCTTCGGTGACCATCTGCCAGGCTTCCTGGAAGATCCGCCGCTCGGTCGCGCGGCGTTGCTCGTTCTGGGCGGTGAGGAACGCCGCCAATTGGGCCGCGGTGGGCTCGTCGGCCTCGGTGAGCAGGCGCACAGCTTCCTTGGCGTGGCCCATCCTGCCGCAGGCGTTGAGCCGCGGGCCCAGCACGAAGCCGACGTGGTAGGCGTCGATCTTCTCATCGCGCAGGCGGGCGGCGTCGATCAGGGCGTTGAGGCCGGCGAACCGCGTCTGCTTGATGCGCAGCAGGCCGAAAATGGTGATGATGCGGTTTTCGCCCACCAGCGGCACCACGTCAGCCACGGTGCCCAGGGCCGCCAGGCTCAGAAGGTCCATCAGCAGGTCGCGGAACTCCTGGGGCAGGCGGTCCGAGCCGCAATGCGCGCGGGCGGTCTGCCAGGCCAGCTTGAACGCCACGCCCGCGCCGCACAGGTCCGGGCAGGGGTAGACGCCCGGCTCCAGCCGGGGGTGGACCAGGGTGTGTGCGGGGGGCAGGCGGTGGGGGTTGAAGGTGTGGTGGTCGGTGATGATCAGGTCCACGCCGTGCTGCTGGGCGACCTGGGCCGGCTCGATGGCGGTGATGCCGCAGTCGACGGAGATGATCAGGGGCTTTGGGCTTTGGCCGTCGCTGGGCTGGCAGAGCTGGGCGATGGCCTCGCAGTTGAGGCCGTAGCCTTCCTCCAGGCGGTGAGGGATGTAGGTGCTGACCTGGGCGCCGGCGAATCGGAGGGTGTGCCAGAGGATGGCCGAGGCGGTCACGCCGTCGACGTCGTAGTCGCCGTAGATGACGATGGGCTGATGGTCGCGGATGGCCTGGGCGATGCGCTGGGCGGCGCGGGCGATGCCGGGCAGCAGGCTTGGGTCGTGCAGGTCGCTGAGCCGTGGGCGGAGGAAGGCGTGGGCCAGGTCGGGGCGGTCCAGGCCGCGGTTGATGAGGAGGCGGGCCACCAGGGGATGAACGCCCAGCTCCTGGGCCAGCGCCTGCGCGTTGGGGGCGTGGTCAGGCGGGTCGTCGCCTCCGCCCCGCCACCGCCAGTGCCGTCCCATCATCGCATCCTGCATCCCCCTATCATAGACGAAGGGTTGATGCAGAGTGATGGCTGACGACTGATTTTGAAGAAGCGTCGAAGGATTGCCCAGTCGCTGCCGATCAGCGATCGGAAATGGCCATAGGCGGTGATGCTTTGCTCCCTGGCTCGTGCCTCTCTTGATAAAGGGCCAGGGTTTGCTGAGCCAGGCTGCGCACGCGCTGGGCCAGGGCCTTGGGGCGGATGACCTTGCAGTGCGGCCCCATGCTCAGCACCCACCAGACGATCTCGTCCAGCCCGTCCACCTCGCAGCGGAAGCGGATGGAGCCATCCTCCTGCCAGTCGATCTGCTGGGTGTCGTGCCAGTGGGTATCAGCGATGGTTTCAGCAAAGTTGGGATCGAAGCGAAGCTCGACGTGGTACGTCCGTCCGCCGGGGATCATCCGCCAGGCTTTGCCCAGGTGGCGGGCCAGGGAGAACCCCTCGGGGATGGTGTAGCGTTGCTTGGTCAGCTTGATCTGGGTAAAGCGGCTGAGCTTGAGGCAGCGCAGGGCCTGCCGGCCTTGATGGTGCCCGACGGTGTACCAGGCCCGCTGCCCCCAGTAGAGGCAGTAGGGGTGGAACAGGAAGGTTTCGGGCTTGGCCTGCGAGCGGGGGGATTCATATCGGCAGCTCAAGGCGCGTCGCTGAACGATGGCCTGGCGGACGGTTTCGTAGACGTCCTGCGTGCCGTGGGGCGAGGCGGAGCGGGCCAGGTGCACCGCGATGTGGCCGTCGAGCGAATGCAGGCCGTCGGTCAGCGCCGCGGGGAGCTGGCTGCGGATCTTGATCGCTGCCTGGGCGGCGCCCTTGAGGTGCGGCACCTGCTCGCGGTGGCCGATCTGGTCCGCCAGCACCGCCAGAGACAGGGCTTCCTCCAGCGTCAGGTCCACCGGGGGCAAAAAGAAGTCGCCGCGGATGCGGTAGCCGCCGGTGTCCGAGTCATGGAAGTACGGCACGCCGACGCGCTCGAGCACCTCCAGGTCGCGGTAGATCGTGCGCGGCGTCACGCCGCACTCCGCCGCCAGCTTGCGGACGTTCCACCCCGGCTTAGCCTGGATCAGCGTGATGATCTTGAGCAGGCGGTACAGGCGTTTCTTGTAATGATCCCGACCCATCAGAGACACCCCGGACCTGGTCCGATCCATCCAAAGAGCGCAAAAGGCATAAACCCACCAGCCCCCAGCCTGGGGGGCAGTTTATCACAAGAGGCGTGCGGAAGCTTGGGCCGCCGGCAGCAAGAGGCGGGAAGGGCCTGCTAACCTCGCTGCTGGGGATCGACGATATGTAGACCTGGGAACGTCGAGCGGTCGGCCCGGCCCGGGAGGGTCGGGGGCGTTTGCTGCGCGGCTGGCCTTGTTGGCCCCGACGGCTGATCCCTTGCCTGAAGGACCCCGCTCATGAACATTCTCGCAAACCCACGTATCAACAAGAAGACCGGTTTTACGCTCATTGAAATCCTGGTGGTGGTGCTGATCTTGGCGATCCTGGCGGCAATCGTCGTGCCGCAGTTCACCGACGCCGCTGACGAGGCCAACCTCAACTCGCTCAAGATGAACCTGCACCGCATCCGCCAGCAGATCGAGCTTTACAGGCAGGAGCACAACGGGCAGTACCCCGCGGTGGACAAGTTCGAGGATCAGATGACGCTGTCCAGCAACCGCTTCG